>CALBPH010000778.1 GCA_937899365.1 uncultured Leptolyngbya sp. | reverse complement strand
AAGGTGGTGAAGGCGCTGAAGGTGGCGAAGGTGCTGAAGGCGGCGAAGGCTCCGAAGGTGGCGAAGGCTCCGAGGGCGGCGAAGGCTCCGAAGGTGCTGAAGGCGGCGAAGGCGGTGGCCATAGTCATGGTGGCTCCGAAGGCGGCGAAGGCGGCGGCAGCGGTGACGCTACTGTTGACTTTGCAACCGAGCTAGTTCTGATGAAGGGTCACCTCCGTGCTGCCAATGACCTGGTTGAGCTGGACGAATTCGATAAAGCGGCTCCCCACTTGGCTCACCCGGCAGACGAAAGCTATGAACCCATCGAGGCGTTCCTTGAAGCCAATAACATTCCTGGTTTCTTGGAAGTGCTAGAGGCGCTTAACCCGGCCTTCTTAGCATTCCAAGCGGCACCAACGGATGATGCGGCTAAAGCTGCCTATGAAACGGCGCTGGCTAACGCCCTTACTTCCATCGACAGTGCATTTAATGCCCTTGATGAGAGTCTGCGGACATCTTCTGACTTTGTTCTGCCCCTAATCGACCAGGTACTTGCTGTCACTGACTTCGAGTACAACAATGCGATCGCAGACGGTGTCTTCGTAGAAGAAGTCGAGTACCAAGATTCTTATGGCTTTATTCGTGAAGCAGAACTGCTTTATGACACTGTTAAGGATCAACTCGATGCAGATGCGCAAGCAATCATCGACGGTGCATTCGATGAGCTTGAGGCAATTCTGCCAACGGTTACCCTGCCAGCTGCACCGATCGAGCTTGCACCTGCGCTTACTGCTCTAGTTGAGACCATCGACGATGCAGTTCAGTATGCTGGTGAACCTACTGAGCCCGTTGTTAGCGCTAGCGTCAGCAGCACTACCCTGACAGAAGGTGATGATGTCACAGTCACATTTAATGTGGATGGTGAGATTCCCGACGGCGGTCTAGATGTCTTTATCGATACTGGTGTGCCATTCGGGTTATTCGACTTCGCCGATGCCAATGGTGTTGAGCTCAATAACATCGACCCATTAGGTTTGCCCGACAGTGATTTCAGCGGAATTACGTTGACGCTGTTGGACAATGAATCATCTATTACATTGCCAGTCGCTGAAGACGGTGTGAGTGAAGGCGATGAAACAGTTGTCATCATCCTTGTCGATGGTGACGGTTACAGTGTTGACCCCAACACAACTAGCGTGACCTTGACTATCTCTGATCCTGCTTTACCCGGTGGTACTGCTGCGGGTGGTCTAGGTGACGACATCATCTTGGGTAGCGACAGAGATGACATCCTGCGCGGTGACCTCAACACTCGCGATACTCAGGACGACATTGCTGGCGGTAACGACATCATCTTTGGTGGTGGCGGTAACGACCGCATCGGTGGTAAGTCCGGTAACGACATCCTTAGCGGTGACGCTGGTGATGACACCATCTGGGGTGATGCTGGCGATGACATCCTCATGGGTGTCACCGGTAACGACATCCTAATCGGAGACAACTTCTCCGGTGGCAGCGGTAGCGACACCTTTGTCTTCGGCAATGGTGACGGCACCGATACTATCCTCGATTTCCAGATTGGCATCGACCAAATCGGTCTGGTCCAAGGCGAACTCCTGTTTGCTGACCTGACCATCACCCAAAGCGGAGACGATGCCCTACTGGGTGTCAGCAGCAGTGGTGAAACTCTAGCCATCCTAGAGAATGTCCAAGCATCGGCCCTTGGCTCAGACAGTTTTGTCATCGTGCCCGATGTGTCGGATCCCACTCAGGCAGCTGGCTTGATCTAAGCTCCTTAAAAGCCGGATAGGCTATACCTATTCGGTTTAACGATGCTTTATGGGTAGATGAGACGTGTAACAATGTTTCATCTACCCATCCCTGTCTTCAACAACGAACAACTCTGGTGACCTGATCATCAGAGAACGCTTTTTCGCTAATCAACTATTTTTTCAAATTTCTATGGTTGTCGAAATCCCCAATGTGTTTACCCAGGAAGAAGTAAACGATATTTTAGACAAACTTTCTAAAGCAGAATTTATCGATGGTAAGAAGACTGCTGGCTGGAATGCACGTGGTGTCAAAAACAACCAGCAAATTAAGAAAAATGATCCCACAGCCGCAGCCCTAAAGGAAAAGGTCAAATCCACACTGTCGAAAAACTTACTGTTTCAATCCACAGTACGACCTAAGTCTATTCACACCATGCTGTTTAGTCGATATGAGATGGGGATGTCCTATGGCAGACACACGGACAATGCCATGATGGCCGGCACCTGGCGATCTGATGTTTCGTTTACTATTTTTCTGACTCCACCAGATGCCTATAAAGGGGGAGATTTAATGATCGAAGGGGCTAGCCATCAGCAATCCTATCGATTGGATGCGGGTAGTGCGATCGCATATCCGTCGTCCACCCTACATCAAGTGACCCCCCTTACCGAAGGCAGTCGCTGGGCCATTGTGGGCTGGGTACAAAGCTGGATTAGAGCTCCATCCAAACGCGAAGTTTTGATTGATCTAGATACTGCACGACGTGCTATTTTCGACTCCCAAGGCAAAACAAACGAGGTTGATCTGATTTCAAAAAGTATGACAAACCTATTACGCCGCTGGATGGACTAGAAAGCGTCCTAAGTTGTACGCATCGGCAGAAAGTATAAGCACACACTAGACTTAATGCAAATGAATCGCAATTAGAGCACACAAAGAACTAATTTTTTTGCATCCAATTCTTCTTATAAGATATAGCGACACCTATTAATTTGCCTGATTAGTGCAGGATATTATCAGGTAATCACACGTGTATTTTGCACTAAATCCATGATTTATAAAGTTACCTTCACTGGTAAACACTCCATAGATTCGACTTAAAAGCTTACGTGTCAGGGCTTACGTGACATATACGTAAAACTGCGCTTTGTAAATTTTTCTTCATGAAGAGTCAATAAAGATAACTGTATTGGTGTGGAATTAGCCAATCAGTATAGATAAGATCATTTTGCAACAAGGGTAAATTTTGGCAAGTTTCAAATTTCGCCGTTACTGATGTAGGGCATAAACCGAGCTGTGAGATATGCAATGTGCCGATGTTCACCAGATAAGTTCATACCGGAGATCAGCAACGGCAGAATTTCAATGGGATATTGCTGTTTTTAATAAACTGCCCAAGTGTTGTTCGCTCTCTGCCTTCGATATAAGCGTTCTTTTGTGGTGCCCCCTGGTTGAAATTATTGACACCGGGGTTAGTCGCAACGAACTTCAGGTGGGGACAGAGCTGGAGAAAGGGGCATTCCAGTTTTTCATTACTGTTTTCGATCCATTGTTCACTCAGCTCAATTCATAGGCATTGATGCTTGAGCGTAAGGGATCTTTCAGGACTTTGAAATCGTATTCGTAGAAAGGTTAACTATATGACGTTTCGCTTGTCTCATGCTTACTTTAAGTTTGCGACTGCCGCTTTAGCGGCGTCAGTTGCAGCAACAGTCCCATTGTCGGCTGAAGCGGCTGACTTCCGGGTCACCGACGGCGTATTTAGCTTTACTGCTAATACTGTTTTGCCAGGGGTAGGCCTAGTTCCTGCTGAAGGCACAGTTCCCGCTGCAGGCGGGTTTGCGATTGGTCTGCCAATTGAAAGTTCCAGTTTCCAGTTCTCAGATGATAACGGTTTTACATTTGAGAGTGGCTCACTAGATCTTGGCGGCGTAGTGAGAACTACGGTTGGTGGAGCTATCAACTTCTCAGATTTCAGCATCTTTTCAAATAGTTCAGGCTTAATCCTGGACAATTTTTCTGGCAACCTGTTTGAGCTAGATATCAGCGCTGTTAACAGCGCTGATGAGAATCTCAACATAGCAGGCACATTAATTGCTGAGGGAACTGGATTCTTTTCCAATTTTCCAGAACTAGTAGGAAGTTCTGTAGGTACGTTCCAGCTTAATGCCCAGGCACTGGATATAACACCCGAACCTCCCGCTCCTGAGCCTCCTGCTCCCGAACCTCCTGCTCCTGAGCCTCCTAGTATCACACCCGTTGATCCCGGTGACGCTCCGGCCTCGGTACCTGCACCAGGAAC
>CALBPH010000777.1 GCA_937899365.1 uncultured Leptolyngbya sp. | reverse complement strand
AATCAAATCTTTGATTTGAATATGATGCATTTGCTCGGCTGAAAGATAATATTCAAATAATATTCAATAAAGCATAAAAGCTTGTTCATCTACGATATCTTGAGATAGTAAGCACAGAGATTAAACGCGTTTTTCAAACCCTTGGCGAATTTATAAGGACCCTATCGCCCAATGCTAGTCTATTGCTATTTTGTAAATATAGTATTTTTCCTGTGCTTTTTTCCCTACTTTAAGCTCATACCCAACATAACGGCTGAAGTACAGCCTTTTTGTGGTTTTGTTGCCTTATTTTTGATTTTTCTAAGGAAAAGAAAGCTCGATCCAATTTCACAAAAGATTCTGCATATTATTGCATTACTATTTTTCTACTTATTAATATCATTTTATCGAGGCTTAGGCTTTTCTACATTAGTACTTTCTATCATTTCTTATACCCTGCCGCTGTTTATTTTACTCGTCTTTAAAGATGATATTTCATATGTAACTGAGAAAACCTTCCTAAGCGTTATATTGATTAATCTTTCCATTGGTATCCTCCAGCTGTTAGGAGGTTTTGGATTTCTCAATAATATTCTTGCCCTTATTATTTCGAGGGGAACTGGCTCATCGTCATTGGATGGGCTTAGGGGTATTACGCTACTGACACCTGAGCCTTCCCATGCGGGTCGTACCCTCGGACTTCTTTTATGCACAGCTTTCTTCTTTCACGCCCTGAGACGAATTTCAAAAATTAAGCTGGGTGCGATTATAGTTGCGCTCATTATTTTATTGGTTGCTAATAAGTCAGGGACAGGGTTTATTCTATTTTCTATATTTATATGCTCCTATTTATTATCACGATTTATTTTGAATAAGGGTAAGAAATTAAACTTTAAAATTAAGTTCTCAGCTGCATTCCTCTTTAAGTTAATTATTTCGATACTACTAGGGGTATTGGTTATATTAGCCCTCTGGTTTAGTATTGACGCTTTATACATTAGGTTTCCAATTCGTTTTTTACAAATTCTATTGAGAATAAGAAATAGCTTTAGTAATTTTTACAATTTCAACCTGTATCATTTTTTGGCCTTAGTAGCGGGCAAGCGATATCTAACAGTTGCTATTGGCTATTTTTCTTTGTTCCAAAACTATGGCTTGGGGCATGGCTTATCGTCATATTTGATGGATTTTACTCAACTCAGTCAGTTTGCGGGTGTTGACTTCCAGTCGATTACAACGCTGCCGCTCTTTGAAAGAACAGCAACCGCTCTGAAGCCAGATTCCTATGGCGCATCAATAGCTCAAGATACTGGTATTGTCGGTCTCATCCTTTTATTGACTTTATTGATCTCCGTTTGGAAATCCGTAAGGTTGCCCAATGTTATGGACTTACCACCTAGTTATCTAAGACATACACAGTCTGTTTGCATTGCTATTTTTGCGGTTGCTTTATATATGATTCTCCTTAATACATCTACGTCTTTACCGTTTCCCTGGCTTCTGCTTTCATATGTCTACTGTCTACGCCAGATTTTAACGTCAGGACAGATCAAAGCAGAAGCCCAAGTAGCTCCGCTTCGCCATTCAATTGAGTATTTTTGAGATCGGTTTTATGGACTCCTTACCTTCTGTCACCGTTGCTATTCCAACGTTTAATGAGGAAGCTAGCATAGCCAACGTTCTCAATGGTTTCCTGGCTACAACGTACCCCGGGACACTGGTGATTGTTGTTGCTGATGGTGACAGCGACGATGGGACTAAAAAAATTGTCCGTGAGTTTGTAGACCGTGATCATAGGGTTCAGTTGATTGATAATCCCCTGAGGATTCAGTCTGCTGCCCTAAATCTTATTTTGAATAGGTACGAAAGCGATATATTTCTGCGCGCTGACGCCCACTCAGATTACGCACCTGATTATATTGAACGTTCTGTTGAAGCCCTATTAGAGACTAGTGCGATGGATGCTGGTGGGGCGCAGCGTTTTGTTGCTAAAACCCCTTTTCAGTTAGGCATTGCCCTTGCTGCAAAAACTTTTTTTGGCAGTGGTGGGGCTAAATATCGAGACCCTCACTATGATGGTTACGCTGATACGGTATTTCTTGGCTGCTTTTGGCGACAAAAACTGCTGAATTTAGGAGGCTTTAGTGTAGCGCGCAACGAAGATGGCGAGCTGAGTCTGCGTATGGTGCGGGAAAACCCTGAAGCCATCTATGTCAGTTCAAAAATAAAAGTTTGGTACTACCCTCGGCAAACTTGGCAGCGTCTTTGGCGACAGTATATAAAATATGGCCGTGGACGTTGTCTTACCCATATTCGACATCCAGACAAGTTTCATTTAAGAAGTCGTATTCCCCTATTGTTTATACCTGGGTTAGCTATTCTCGCCACGATTACGGCAATCGTTTATGTCTCACAGCTTGGAACAGTCGCTTATCTGGCTTGTTGGCTGATTTTTCAATATCCGATGTTTGAAGCTCTACGCGTGACGATATCCACCAGACAGACCGTTAAAGCAGAGATTTGGCGGGGTCCTGCTCAAGAAATTCCATCTGTCTTTATGCGTTTTGTCTATTGCCTGATGGCAATGATAACGATGCCATTGGCCTATAACTATGGCTATGGGTATCAACTATTTCAAATCAAAGTAAGTAGACAAGAGAAAACGATTTTCTTTGAATGAGACTTATGGCCATATTCTGTGCCGTATTCTGCATGTGGCGCTAAAGATTGCATGGGTATCGCTTAATATAAGTAGGCCATTATGCTTATGGATTATCCTAAGCGATTCCACTTATCTGCGATTAGCGTTTGCCATGAGTCTCTACAGCACATTTACTTCAGAGTCCGTATCAGAAGGCCATCCCGATAAAATGGCCGATCAGATTTCTGACGCCATTTTAGATGCCCTGCTCAAGGATGATATCCATTCCCGTGTAGCCGTGGAAACCATGGTAAAGACCGGTATGGCTATTGTCGCAGGGGAAGTCCGTACTAGTACCTATGTCGATCTTGAAGACATTGTACGAGACGTCATCCTAAATATTGGCTACAACAGCTCAGATGTTGGTTTTGACGGAGCCTCTTGTGCTGTTGTCAATGCCATCGGTAAGCAGTCTGCCGACATTGCTATGGGGGTGGACGAAGCTGCCAATAAAGACCTCGGTGCAGGCGACCAGGGGCTAATGTTTGGCTATGCGACCAATGAGACAGACGTTCTCATGCCTGCTCCCATCTACTATTCCCACCGGCTGGTCGAGCGGCAGGCGGAGCTACGTAAAACCGGCAAACTTAGCTGGCTACGCCCAGACGCGAAGAGCCAGGTTACCCTACGCTATGAAGACGGGAAGCCGGTGGCGGTAGATGCTGTGGTGCTCTCTACCCAGCACGATCCAGACATTACCCTGGGCGACATCCGCGAAGCGGTTATGGAAGAAATGATCAAACCCGTGCTGCCCCATAACTGGCTCCATGCTGGGACGCAGTACCACATTAACCCCACTGGGCAATTTATCATTGGGGGGCCGGTGGGTGACTGTGGTCTGACGGGACGTAAGATCATTGTGGATACCTATGGTGGAATGGCTCGCCACGGCGGTGGCGCATTTTCGGGTAAGGACCCATCTAAGGTGGATCGCTCAGCGGCCTATGCCGGGCGCTATGTGGCTAAAAACATTGTGGCTGCAGGCTTAGCAGATCTGTGTGAGATTCAGGTGTCCTATGCCATTGGCGTCGCTGACCCCACGTCTATCTCAATTAATACCTTTGGGACTGGTAAGCTTGAGGACGATAAAATTGCAGCGCTGGTGCGTGAGCATTTTGATCTGCGTCCCCAGGGGTTGATTGATATGCTCAATCTGCGCCGTCCTATTTATGGGCCAACGGCTGCCTACGGACATTTTGGCCGTGAGCTGCCTGACTTTACTTGGGAGCAAACTGATAAAGCTGAGCAGCTAAGCGCAGCGGCATCATAGCGGCGAGTTTTAAATGAATATATAGTCTAAACATCGCCTGTCACTGAAATTTAAGGAATCCATGAGCGCAACACTAACAAAAGACTATAAGGTCGCCGATATTGACCTGGCTAGCTGGGGTCGTAAGGAAATTGCGATCGCAGAAGGCGAAATGCCAGCCCTAATGACCATTCGCAGAAAATATAGTGACAGCAAGCCTCTGGCTGGGGCCAAGATCATCGGCTGCATTCACATGACCATTCAAACCGCCGTGCTGATCGAAACCCTGATCGAACTGGGCGCTGAGGTACGTTGGTCATCCTGTAATATCTTCTCCACCCAGGACCATGCCGCCGCTGCCATTGCTGAAGCTGGCGTGCCCGTCTTTGCTTGGAAAGGCGAAACCGAAGACGAATACATGTGGTGTATTGAGCAAACCTGCCGCACCGCTGAAGGCAAACTGTGGGATGCCAACATGATTTTGGACGATGGCGGTGACCTCACCGGTCATATCCACGAACAGTATCCCGAGATGCTCGCCGCTATCCACGGCGTCACCGAAGAAACCACCACCGGGGTACATCGCCTCTACGAAATGATGGAAAAGGGAGAACTCAAAATTCCCGCCATCAACGTTAACGACTCGGTCACCAAGGCTAAAAACGATAACAAGTACGGCTGCCGTCACAGTCTAAATGACGCCATTAAGCGCGGTACTGACCACCTGATGGCCGGTAAAAAGGCCCTGGTCATCGGCTATGGCGACGTGGGTAAGGGGTCAGTGGCCTCCCTACGCCAGGAAGGCATGATCGTTAAAGTGGCTGAGGTTGGCCCCATCTGTGCCATGCAGGCTTGTATGGACGGCTTTGAAGTGGTTTCCCCTTACCTCAACGGTATCAACGACGGCACCCCCGCTAGCATCAACAAGGACCTGCTAGCCACCACCGATTTGCTGGTCACCGCCACCGGTAACGTCAACGTCTGTGATGCTCACATGCTGGCAGCGCTCAAGTCTAGCGCCGTTGTCTGCAACATCGGTCACTTTGACAACGAGATTGACACAGCCTACATGCGTAAGGCTTGGCAGTGGGAAGAAGTTAAGCCCCAGGTCCACAAGGTTTATCGCAGTGATGACCCCCAAGACTTTTTGATTTTGCTAGCAGAAGGTCGTTTGGTTAACCTGGGCAATGCCACCGGTCACCCCTCTCGGATTATGGATGGTTCCTTTGCCAACCAGGTATTGGCTCAAATGTTCTTGTTTGAGCGTAAGTTTGCTGACCTGTCAGCGGACAAGAAGGCGGATGCCATCACCGTAGAAGTACTCCCCAAGCACCTGGATGAGGAAGTGGCTCGCTACATGGTTGAAGGCTTTGGTGGTGTCATGACTCAGCTCACCCAGACCCAGGCTGACTACATCAGCGTACCTGTGGAAGGTCCTTTCAAGACCGACAGCTACAAGTACTAAAGTCGTTCTGGTGGGATTGCCCTGCTAGGGTTGTCCTACTAGAAACATTGACTAACGTCAGGCCCGCTTAGTCTCCCATACCCAGGGAGAAGCTGAGCGGGCCTGTGTTTTTGCCCGTGCCGGGTCAGGAACTTTCCCAGGAACTTTCTGAAACAACAGAACTCAAAGAAACTAGCCGGGTTACTCATAAAAATGAATTCGAATTTGGTACAACTTGGCCCTTGTGGGAATTTGCTTTTTCTAAAAAAGTGTGCTGAATTCCGTTAGCTGGGGGTGAACGTTGAGAACAGCAAGACGCGTTTTCCCAGGCAAACTGACATGGTTTTGTCGGTCAGATATAGCGTTAAACCAGAGATAATTTTATTGAGTCCCTTTACATAGAACCCTTATGGAAACCAACGCCAAGATCTATGTTGCTGGCCATAATGGCCTGGTTGGCAGCGCCATTGTCCGGGCCCTCAAAGACCGGGGCTACACCAATTTAATTCTTAAAAGCAGCAAGGAGCTGGACCTCTGTCGTCAGGCTGATGTGGAAGCCTTTTTTGACGCCACCAAGCCTGATTATGTCTTTCTAGCGGCGGCCAAGGTCGGCGGCATCCATGCTAACAACACCTATCGTGCCTCCTTCCTCTACGATAATCTGATGATCGAGGCCAACGTGATCCACAGTGCTTATAAGGTGGGTGGCAAAAAGCTATTATTCCTGGGCTCTTCTTGTATTTACCCCAAGCTGGCTCCCCAACCAATGCAAGAGGAGCATCTGCT
>CALBPH010000776.1 GCA_937899365.1 uncultured Leptolyngbya sp. | reverse complement strand
GGCGGCATTAGCATCGATGGCACGGCCTGTTCTTTTGATGATGTCAATGATTTTGTTCTGACGCTAAAAAACTCTCCTTTTCTGGAGAGTGAGACCGTCAAGCTCAATACATCTACCCTGGGCAGCTCAGTGCTAGGCCGTTGTCCGGGAGAGGCTCAGCGTGATGAACCCACCGAGCTGGTAAATTACACCATTGCTGGCAATGTCAAAAGTGTGTCTACCGAACAGTTTGATCGACTGCTAGCTGAGCTTGAAAATCAGCAGGCATCCGTTGGTCTTTCCTCTAGGTTAAAAGCCCTTTTAGAAACAGGAGTGCTCGAATAATGACATTAAGCGGAGACTTTATCCCAGCCGAAGATGACCTATATGATGAGCCGTTAAACCCTGTTGTCTTTGGCATTGAGCTAACCCCCAAGGTTTTGGGCATCTTAGCTGCCCTGGCCGGTATCGGTTTAGCCATATTCCTGTTCCAGCGGTTTGTGCAGCCCGTACGTCTCAGCAATCAAGCGCTCAGGGCCACAATTGCCGAGAAAGAGCAGCAGCTAGCCACCCAAGCCGAACGGCTAGAAGAAATTGCCAAACTTGAGGAAGAACGGGAAGCAGCTCTGATACAGCGTCGCAACGTCTACTCTCTATTTTCAGACGAGTCCTCCATGGATACGCTGCTGATAGACATCAACCAGCGAATAAAGAACAGTAACGCATCCATCGGCGCGGCCCGAAATCAGATTACAGCTCGTGGAATTCCCCCCATTCTGGTTGAGGCGCAGCTGAAACAATTTGTCCCCAGCGGAGAAACTGTAATTCAAGACAGCAGCTTAGGCGAAGAGGTCAATGACATACTGAAGCGCCAGACCTATAGTGTTGAATTTGCCGGAGATTTTGCCCAAACCCAATCAATCTTGAGCAATGTCGAACGATTAGAGCCCCTGCTACTGATCCGAGACTTCTCCTTGGCCTCCTCTGAAACAGTCACTGAGACTGTTCTCAACAGCCAAGGCCAGGTAATAGGGCAGCCCAAGCAGCGGATAAATTCCACATTTCAAGTGGATGCGCTGATTCCAACGGGTGATCCTTCGGCACCACCAGCGATAGCCCCACCACCACCACCGGTGGAGGGGGAAACCGTGGAAGAACCGCCCCAGTAGGCAACCTTGTTTGTAACCCTATCCAATTCCCCAAGATTTCAGCCCCTAGGCATTGATGTACGTTAATTAAGATTTAAGGAGTGAACTGTGAAACGCTTTTTCAAACTTGGAAGTTTAATGGCTGGCGGAGCTTTGAGCGTCCTCACAGCTCAGTCTGCTGACGCCGCTGCTACAGCCATTCAAAACGTTGAACTCAACACGACTAAGACTGGTATGGAGCTGAGGCTTTCCACCAAAGGTGGCGACACTCCTCAAATCTTTGCGGTTAGTCGAGACAATGTCTTACAGGCAGATATTACTAATGCTCAGCTAGCCCTCCCCAGCAGCAAGAACTACAGCAAGCAAAATCCTGACCCTGCCATTAAGTCAATTCAGGTAGAAGCCCTGGATGACAATACGGTGCGATTAACCATTAAGGGCACTGATAAAGCACCCATTGCTAATTTGGAAAAGGTTAATGGCCAAGGGCTGCTAGTCAGCTTGGACACCCGCCCCAACGCCACGCCCCAGCCCAGTGAGCTACCTGAGACCATTGAAACCATTACAGATGAGTCTTTGCTACCCGCCCATCTGGCCCAGGCAGAAACAGACACTCCGGATGTCTTAGTTCCCAATCCTGAGGTAATTATTGACGGCAATCCCGTCACAGCTCCCACCTTAAACGGTGCGCCTCCATTTCTGCCCCAGGCCGTTCCCCCTCCGGTGGGAGACATTGCCGTCTCTGAAATCGACTCCAGTCTAGATGTGATTGACTTGGGCACGGCTGAGCGGGTCCCTCGCTTGGTACTCAGGGATGCAACGGCCCGTGAAGCGCTGTCATTACTTGCGCGCGCTGCGGGGCTTAACCTGGCGTTTACCGAAGCTGGCGGTGGGGAAGGCGCAGCAGCGGCTGATACTAAGGTCACCCTAGACATTGAAGATGAACCGGTGCAAAACGTGTTCAACTACGTTCTGCAAATTTCTGGGTTAGAAGCTAATCGGGTGGGTCGAACCATTTTTGTGGGTCCCAGACTACCCCAATCGGCGCGAAATCTGACCGTGCGAAGCGTACGTCTCAATCAAGTTGATGTGGCCAGCGCTGTGAACTTTTTAGTGTTCATGGGAGCTGAGAGTGCCTTTACAGATGTCCAAGAAATCGAAACGGTTGAATCAACCATCGATGTCGGAGAAGAAGTTGAGCAAATTGAAAGAACCGAGTTAGAAACCAGCGTTGATGTTCTGCGGGCCGATTATGGAGATTCTCCACCCCTATTACGAGGATTACAGGTCATCGGTGACGCCCGTACCAGCTCTGTGACGCTAGTAGGCAGTCCTCGCCAGGTTGAAATTGCCACCACCCAGCTAGTGCAGCTAGATTTGCGTCGGCGTCAGGTTGCTATTAATTTGCGCGTTGTAGACGTCAACCTATCTGCGGAGGAGAATCTTGATGCTAGCTTCTCCTTTGGTATCAACGATTCTTTTGTCAATCAGAACAATGGCATCTTAGGGCTAGCCTTTGACAGTGCTAACCCCTTTAACATTGCTAGAAACTTTGTTGCTCAACTCAATGCCTCTATTGTGAATGGCAACTCTAAGATCATCACCGATCCAACACTGATTGTTCAAGAGGGTCAGGACGCTTCGGTTAACTTAGTGGAAGAGGTAATTAATGAAAGTGTGACTAACGCTGTCATCAGCGATAGCGGCATCGTCACTAACGAAAGAGAAGTTGAGTTAGTAGATGTAGGACTGACATTAGCCATCAACGTTGACCGCATTGATGATAATGGATTTGTTTCCCTTTCAGTTGCACCCACCATCTCTTCGCCGGGGGCACAATTCAACTTAGGGGGTGATGATTTTGTTATCCCAATTTCAACCCGAGCCCTATCGTCTGGTCAGATTCGTGTGCGTGATGGTCAAACCCTAGTGCTGTCTGGCATTATCCAAGATACTGATGTCGCATCAGTAACAAAAGTCCCTATCTTGGGCGATCTGCCCATTATCGGTGCCCTATTCCGTGACACCACCACCACCAATGAACGGCAAGAGCTGATTGTGCTGCTGACACCGCAGATTTTAGATGACTCGGATGCTAGCATCTACGGCTATAGCTATACCCCTGGAGAAGACGTGCGAGAACTATTGGGCGAAGATGAATAATTTTCGTTAGTCTCTATAACATCAAAAAATCGCCCCAGGTCCTCTTATGAAAGGCCTTGGGCGATTTTTTTGTTCTTTAAAACACAATTCTCAATGGGCAATCCTATGAATTTTCCTAAAAATCGCTGAAATCCATATAAATTCAATGTTTTATAGATCTATATCGACTAGGGACCCCTTAGAATGGGTCAGAGAAAACATGAGGCTCCAAGGGTTTCAGCGATCTGTTGAGATTTTCCTTATGTTTCTTTAACGATTTGTCCAACGATGGGCATGGTTCATTCATTGGTTTTAATCTGCGAGGAGACAAAGATGAATAAAGGTGAACTTGTAGACAAGGTATCTGAAAAGGCCTCTGTTACCAAAAAACAGGCTGATGCAGTCATTTCTGCAGCAATTGAATCAATTATGGAAGCGGTTTCCAGCGGTGAGAAGGTAACGCTGGTTGGGTTTGGCTCCTTTGAACCCCGGCACCGCAAAGAGCGTGAGGGTCGTAACCCTAAAACTGGCGATACTATGGTGATCCCAGCTACCACTGTGCCTGCCTTTTCCGCCGGCAAGCTATTTAAGGAAATGGTTGCCAAGAAGTAGTTAGGCTATATGTAATTCGATTGATAGTGTCGCTACGGCGCTTGAGTATTGAGGATGATGTTTGGGATGTTTCTCCAGCGCTCATCTCGGTACTTTTAGCGATAGCGGCACTTCTTTTATGGGGCTAAACCGATGGGGCTAACCCCACAGGCTGTTATTTAGACTACAAAGTTTTGTTATTTCTTGTCTGGGTGTCCTCGCAGTTCAAACCACACTGAGGTCTTTAGCGGCCCAGGGCTCAAATAATTCAGCCATAGTGTCATTGCTCCAACCCCGGTACAATTGGCGGAAATAATGCTGGGACATGGCAACTTACAGCACAGATTACGATCTCGCAATTTTAGGAGGCAGCAGGGGCAGTCGGTTCGCTGCCTGTAGGGCCGCACAAACCGGCGCCCGCATTGCCCTGATCGCTCCGAGCTGGCGCACCAGTGATGCCATGGAGATCCTTCTGCAAAGTCTCCAAAGTCCACACATCAGGGATTGGGCCACCCTGCGCGATTGGTTTAACCTCCAATGCCAATCAGCTGTTAGCCCCACGGCCCTGAGCCCCTACGGCATAGACGTAATTCTTGAACCGGCCAGGTTTACCCCCGAGTTGGCCCTAAGGTTAGAAAATCGTCACCTCAAGGCTAGCCGTTATTTACTCACCGATGGCTATGGCACATCAATCCCCCATGGAGCCCAGGATAGTTTGTCCTGTCACCAGCTAGCCCAGCTAAGAACCCTCCCCCACCACATTGCCATAGTGGGCAGCGGGGCAACGGCTGTGGAATGGGCTTATGCCCTGAGCCGTTTCGCTAATGTCACCCTGATTCAGAATGAGCGATCGCTTTTACCAGCGGCAGATTGTGATATTCAACGGCTCAGCCAGGCTCAGTTAAAAAGTGTCGGCATCACCTTGGCTTCTTTAGAGGATTGTCTTGATTCCGACAGTCGCCAGATTGACGCCAAACATGTCGAGGCGGATCTCTTGGTTGCCGTACCCAGCTACAGCTGGGAAGCACTACAGCTAGAAAACGTCGGTATTGAGACGCCAATAACGGTAAATCGCCACCTGCAAACCACCTGTAACCAGGTCTACGCCAGTGGTAGCAGCCTGGGTGGGGAAAATCGCCCCGAGTTAGCCCAACAAGAAACAACCATTGCCTTAGAAAATGCCCTATTTGGGAAACGGCACACCCTGGATTATGGGCGAACGTTTTATGCCATTCAACTACTGTCTCCCATAGGACACTGGGGATTAACCGAGCGCCAAGCAAGGGAACGCCATGGGGATGATGTACAAGTATTTCAAGCCGCCTGCCTGCCTGCTGTTGCTGACGATGGGGCACAGACCAATTTTTGCAAGCTCATTATCCAAGGCGTGCAGATTCTGGGGATGCACCTGATGGGAGATGGTGCACCTGCCCTGGCAGCGGTCTTGGGCCATCGCCCGACGATAGCGACCCTCAGCCAACGTATTGCAGCTGGAGTTCAGACTGGCACGTTGTACGATGCGATCCATCAGGCCGTCGAGAAATGGCATCACCACCGGTGGAGCGAAGGCCAATGGCGACGAGATTGGGCTGAAAATTGGTTTAATTTTCGACGTTCACTCGGGAATTAAACCTTGGCCAGGGTCACCATTTCTGGCTGGTCCTGATATTTTCCTCGGCGGGTTTCGTAGCTTACCTGGCAGGGGTCGCCTTCTAAAAATAGAAGCTGTACCACACCCTCACTGGCATAGATCCGGCAGTCGGCACTCGAAGAATTGGAAAACTCTAGGGTGAGATAGCCCCGCCAGCCAGCCTCTGCCGGGGTCAGGTTGGCAATGATGCCACAGCGGGCATAGGTGCTCTTGCCAATACAGATGGTGGTGATGTTATCGGGAATGGCCAAACGCTCTAGGGCCACGCCTAGACCATAGGAATGGGCAGGCAAAATAAAGTAGCTGCCATTGTCATCAGTACGCAGCTTAGTGGGTTCTAGGTTTTCTGGGTTAAAGTGCTTAGGGTCGATGACGGTACCCGGTACATGGCGGAAAATCCGAAATTCTTTGGGCGATAGGCGAATATCGTAGCCGAAGGAGGAAAGACCATAGCTAATCACAGGCACGTTGGTACCATTCCAATCCATTCGTCTTACCAACGCAGGTTCAAAGGGAGATATCATCCCTTCCGTTGCCATGGCGTTGATCCAAGCATCATTTTTGATCATTCTTCACCACTACTACTCACTCATTAAGATTGTGGGGCAGCTGTAAGGGATATTATGTCCGGTGTAAACCGATGAATGCATCGATTTGCGGCAACTGCCCATTAACTTAAGGCACAAACCTAAGGCAAAGACCTAGGGCAAAAACTCACGTCGGAATTCGGTGACCTGATCCGCCATCGATAATATCGAATAGGGCATTTTAGGCCCTGTCAAAATAATATCCATTTGAGACGGGCGCTGCTCGAGTAACTCTAGTACCTCAGCTTCAGGAATGAGCCCATAATCGATGGCAAGGCTGAGCTCATCTAGCATCACCAAACTATACTTATTGTCCTGAACGGCGGCTTTGACATAGTCCCATAGCTCGCTGACCGCTGCCTGGGCATCATCGGTGGTTTCAAAGATACAGCCAGGATATCCGCAGCGCACCCAGTCCAGGTTCTGGCCCATTTGAGTCATGTGGCCTGGGCCTTGATCAATGCCCCCTTTGAGAAATTGAGCCACCAATACGGACATGCCCTGATCGGCAGATCGTAGGGCTTGGACCATAACATTGGTAAAAAAGCTGCGGTGAACCGAGGTAAATACCCGCAGTGAGCCTTCAATTGCTTGTAAAAATGGATGACGCCCTCCCTTGGGCATACTGGGTCTGACATCAGAGGCAGGGGGAATTCGGGATGGACGACGGGTATCTTGGTTTACCCTCAGCTGTTGAACCATAAAACGCTATATCTAGTAGCACGTCCTTTAGTAGCGCCCTAAATATAGCGCATACAGGGCGGATTTAGGCAGCTGCTTAAGATGAATATCAGCTCAGGAGCCCAGACAGGGCTTAAGGTCTGCAATACAAACCACTTCCGACAAAATGTACCTGAGGTTTACGAAGTGTTGAGCCCACAGGGGTGCCCCCAGAATATTGAATCCACTGTCAGTTAGTTAAATTGTACTATCTTTGGCCGTAAGCACAGATTGTGGGGTAGTCGTATCCCAGGACGGGTTTAAGGTGAGAAAAAAATGGGGGATGCTAGGGCGACTGTGGCAACCAGGGTTAGGGTTGCGATCGCAACAACCACACTCACCCTGTCAGCTTTTATCCGTTTTTTCATCAGTTTCCCTGCAAGTCTGGCCGCCATGCTAACACGACCGTCCCAGCGCGAAGATCGCCACAACACAGCTCTTAACCGTCAAAGCAAGCTATGGTCGGGAAGTACCCTGAATTCTTAAGCCCCCATGCTAAAAGCAGTTTTGTTTGACCTGGATGGCACCCTTGCCAACACCGACCCCATACATTTTCAAGTTTGGCAAACATTACTGGCCCCCTACGGCATGACGGTGGATCAAGAATTTTACGATCGACACATCAGCGGTCGCCTCAACCCTGATATTGTTCGCGATCTTTTACCACAGCTGTCCCCAGCCGAAGGGGTCACCTTTAGCGCCGATAAAGAGGCCCAGTTTAGAACCATGGCCGCTAACCAACTCCAACGCATGCCAGGGCTGAGCGACTTTCTCCACCACATCCAACAGCAGGATTACGCCACCGCCCTCGTCACCAATGCCCCCCGTTCCAATGCGGAATTTATGTTGCAGACCCTGGCCCTAGAGGGTGTTTTCCACCCCGTGATCATTGCCGATGATCTACCCAAAGGCAAACCCGCTCCGCTCCCCTACCAAACCGCACTAAATCAGCTGGGACTGCAGCCCGACGAGGCCCTAGTGTTTGAAGACTCCCCCACTGGCGTCCGCGCCGCAACCGCCGCCGGCATCCCCACCATTGGTGTTACCTCCACCCACAGCAACGCCACCCTGTGTCAGTTAGGGGCCATCTTTACCATTGCGGACTTTACCGATGACCGGCTCCTGGCCTATGGGGCCAAGTCAGATCGAACTACCCCCAGCAATCCTTTGTCTGTCTGAATTCATTAAACCCGATTAAAAGTAGACAATTTTGTAAGGGCACTCCCTTTTTGTAAGGGCACTCCCTTGTGGATGCCCTTCTATACCGGGTGCTATCAGTTAGGATTTCATATCAGACAGATTAATTGACCGATTCTAAAGCTCACCAGCCGCTAACTCGCTGAAAAGACGTAGCAGCCCCTTAGATGCTACGAATGGATTAGTTTTACGATTTCCAACATGAGCAATGCCGCCAACGATCAGCCCCAAACCGTCCAGGACCGTCTGGCCAGGCTCCGACACCTAGCCCAGGCCTTCCCCAAGGAGCAGCGTGAAGATGTACTGCTTGAGCTCGATGACCTCAGTGCCAATCTGCGAGACGATGGCTCCAGTCTTCAAACGCTCCATTCCCGTCTCAAGCGCCTAGCCGCCATTGCCATGATGGCCCGCATGTTTGCCACCAACAATCAGGAAGCAATTGAGGAGTTTGCCAGTAATTTGGTGGCCTTAACAAAGGCGACCAAAATTGGAGAGGGTGATGACTAGCAGATGACAGATGGCGAAAAACTAATAGTAATAATTCCGCACCGATGACGTATGGTCCTGCTCCACCCATATTTGGGCATTGACTGGACCGTAGTGATGACGCAGCGCACTTTCCACCCGTTCACCAATGGTGCGAGACATACTGAGAAACTCTGGATGGACCGCTAAATATAGCTCGATCCAGACCTGACGACCGACCATACCCCGTGACCGAATCCGATTGCAACGGGTCACCCCTTCTACGGTGGTCACCACCTGGGCAATGGCTTCGGGGGCAATGGCGGTGGGACGCAGCAGAGTGGGTAGCTGGGTATTGAGTACTTGCCAGAAGCTGTAGAGGGTGAAAATTGTAAGTGCGATCGCAATCAGCGGATCAAGCCAAGTATAGCCACGCCAAATACCCACCAAACCCAGTAACAGCGTTATACTCAGCCAGCCATCTCCCAATACATGCTGCGTCGTCAGCTTCAGGGCCACACTCTGTAGATATCGACCTTGATAGGACACCAACAGTGCCAACGTCAGGGCAATAGCCACCATGGCAGCCATCAGCTGCATCAGAACGACGGTGACCTCGACCGGAAATGGACGAGACACCTGCTGCATCACGGCCTGAAACTGCCCCAAAGCAACGATCAAGATAGTGACACCAAAGAACCCTAAGACAGCTGCTAAAATCAGCGCGCCACCCACCTCTCCCCGACCATGTCCCCATATTTCTCGCCCCAGGGGGCGCTGAGGAGACGCCACCGCAGTTAAACTCAGTGTCGTACTAAATACATCAATCAGAGTGTGGAGAGATTCCGCCAACAAACAAACCGATTGACTTGTCCAACCCGCCGTCACTTCAATGGTCAAAATCACCAAATTGGCCCACAGCATCATCAGCAACAGGCGATAGCATGTTTGCCGCTGCTGCCCAGCATCTATGACCATGGGCTACCCATCAACCAGTTGAGCATATTCCAATGACGCGTTCCCCTGCCAAGGGACCATATCACGACAAGGATAACGTCATCAAAAAAAGCTGCACCAACCGCAAACAGAATACAACAACTTAGTAAAACCCTTTGAAGCGTGGACCTTACCGCTGTTGCACCGGGGAATAATGCTGTGTGGAAACCAATTAAAACCAGTCTAATAATTTAAATGCAGAAAGGGTACCGACGACTGGCCGTGTTTCGTCTCGGTACCATCCCTGGCTCAAACTTTCATACAGCCACACATCAGTAACACAAAAATCGCTCCGTTAGCTGAAAGCCCAATCTTTTATCTAGCAGCTGTTTCAACACGATTTGAGTCGGTACAACCCAACGGTACACACCTTCTGCATTTGGCGAGGAAGGTCTTGTTATATCGGTGCATTGCTCCAGGGCGACTATCAGCCGACTAGCCATTTGTAAGAGCTGAGATGGCGTAGCGTCATCCCAACCATCTCAAATGTCTAGAAGACAGTGAATTAACTGATGCTACGGATATAGACCAATGCAAACTACCGCCGAAGATGGAATGTCGGCCTGTATCTGCTCGACTCCCCCCATGTGTTGTTGGTAGCCGGACTGCCAGCGACAGCCCAGCTCATATCCAGACTGCAGCTGCCACAGTTTTTTATTTTCCAGAGAAAAAAGCTGCTCCTTGTGTTCCGTCGATAACGACCACGACATCAGCTGCTGTCGCCATTGCTCAATTCCCCACTGGGAAATGACAAATTCTATCCAACCATCATCCTTCTTGCGGATACTTGACCATACTGACGGTGTTGCTTGCGCTTGTAATACCGTTACAACCTTAGATGCAATTTCCCCCACGGGCTGCTGCCAGGTTTTTTCTAACTTCCGTGAAATTGCAGAACTATATATGACTGTTTCTTTACAATGAACTTTTTTTAAGGGAATATTCTGATGACAAATATGTGTGGTTTTACCGATGCTTAATAAAACCGCTGAATATCTAAGCGGAGTATGAAGGTTTGACTTAGATAACTCTTGATTGATGGGATTAAGAACTTCAATCGAGGAAGCTAAGTCAGACAATAATGTCCGTTTTAACGAAACCATGTCATATTTGTATTAGCTGGGTAAACGTACAGAGATTGCTCTGTTCGCCCCTTTTTTTGACTTGATCACAGATTAGATATTGGATTTCAATTATCTCCTTCAAAAAAATCTGAAGTAAGTATAAAGAAGTCAATTGCGGGATGCCAATCAGATCGGTCGTTTGTATTAATGTACTTGATGTATTTGTTTCGTATACTGATCGTGGTTTTACGGTTGACAAATACGGCAGCTCCTTAGTTCTTGACATAGGGCCTTTAAATTACTTCTTTTTAAATTTCATACGTGACTGCATCCAGGGTGGATCAATAACTGGGGGTTTCTTAAACCGAAAGTTTCCCAGGTTATTTTTTTGGCTAAAAACTCTATGGCTTGACACTAAGTAAATGACACTATCCGAATTATCGACAACTTCCAGCACCATCTCCATGTCCTCATCTATCCCATCGGATGACGCTCGGCCATTTCATGTCTGGCAGCGCATCCTTGATTGGGCTCAAGAGCACTATCGATGCCGCACGTTTAGTAAAGATGAACGGATTCCGACACGTCCGGGCCTACTTTATCTAGTGCAGCAGGGTGCTGTTCGCTTGGTGGGGAGTGCACAGGTAAGCGCCACGCTTAAGCAGCAAAAGAGTTCTTCCGCCAGAGTCCCTCTAGTAGCCGCAGAAGAAGCATTTCTAGGGTTTGTTGGTGCTGGGCAGCCCTTTGAGATCGTTGCACAACCACCGTTTACCCTACAGAGTTTTTCCCACGTAGACCAAACCACCATTGTTTGGCTTTACTGGAATGATTTGGATACCTGGCCTCATTTTCGCCGTGAGGTTTTAGATGCATTTCGCCGTCAGCATCAGCGTAAATTGCTTTGGCTAAGTACCTTGGGTCAGCGCCGCACCATCGATCGTCTGCTGGGCTTTTTAACCCTGTTAGTGGATGAATATGGTGAGCCCTGTGACAATGGCTATTATCTGCCATTTCCCCTAACCCATGCCCAAATTGGTAGCGCCATTGGTTCCACCCGAGTAACCGTAACTCGCCTAATGGGTAAGCTGCGTCAGCGCGGCTTAATTCAAAGTCACGGTGAGAATTTAATCAGCATTCCCTTTGGTGCCAGCCTGAAACAACAGGGATAATGTAACCGCTTCAACCTAATGCGTTCCATCGGGTTTGTATGGCTAAGCTATGTCCCATCGGACTACTTAAGCTGTGCAAACCCGATGGCGTTTAAAGCTGATTGGCCTTCTGCCGACAACATTAGCTCCGCATAGGCTCGCCCAATGGGAATGTCCGCATTACTCACGATATATATTGGACGGGTCAGGGGATAGTCTCCTGACTCAAAGCCGTCTAGGTTGGGTTGATTACGTTGATTGGGGCAGTTTTGCAAATCATCATAGGGTGGCTGAT
>CALBPH010000775.1 GCA_937899365.1 uncultured Leptolyngbya sp. | reverse complement strand
TATTTATTTGGTTTATGTTAAATCTGGGCAATCATCAGATGTAGTCACATGTCTAATCTACGGCGATTCCTACAATCGCCACACCCGCAGCACCTCCGCCACCGTCCATGCCTGGGCAAAACAACCCCGCGGCGTCATCGGTGCATCTCCATCAAAAATCTCACTCAAACTACCCAGACAGCCGCCGTTGAGATGCTGTACCAGCGGCTTGAGGAGTTCTTTTGCCTGGGCTACATCCTTGTACACCCGATAGTGGGCTTCAACGTAGGGACCTAGCAACCAGCCCCAGGTGGTGCCTTGGTGATAAGACCCATCGCGCTGGAGGGGAGTACCGCCATAGGTGCCAATGTATTGGGGGTGGGATGGCGCTAGCGATCGCAACCCGTGGGACGTCAGCAGTTCCCGACCACAGACATCAACCACCGCCCGCTGCTGGTCCAAGGTCAACAGAGAACTGCTAATCTCTCCGCCCACCAACGGTAGCGAAACCGCAAAAATCTGATTTGGCCGCAGCGCCCCATCGTCCCCCTCCGGACCATCGAGTACGTCATAGCAGTAGGCCCCCTGCCAAAACCGTTGAAACCCCGTCAGCGTATGCTGTGCCAGGGTTTTATAATCTTGGACAGGTTTACCCAAAACCCCGGCAAACTGCTCCATGCAGCGCAGCGCATTGTACCAAAGGGCGCTAATCTCAATTGGTTTACCAATGCGCGGTGTTACCACCCAGTCCCCTACCTTGGCATCCATCCAAGTCAGCTGTACCCCAGGCTCACCGGCATAGATCAAGCCATCGCTGTCCAGGTGAATGTGGTAACGCGTGCCCCGCTGATGCCAGTCAATCACCGCCGTTAGCTGCGGCCAAATCTCTCGTAGCAGGGCCTCATCCCCCGTCGCCGCATAGTAGGCCCGAATCGCCTCAAAGTACCAGAGAATGGCATCCACCGTATTGTACTCAGGGGTTTCCCCAGCATCGGGAAACAGATTCGGCAGCATACCCCGATCGAGATAGCGGGCAAAGGTACAAATGATGGTGCGGGCAATCTGAAAACGCCCGGTCGCCAGGGTCAGGCCCGGTAGGCTGATCATGGTGTCTCGCCCCCAGTCGCCAAACCAGGGGTAGCCGGCAATGACAGTTTTTCCCTCCGGTTCAACCACCAGGGGACGGTCCACAATAAACTGGTCCGCCGCCAGCACTAACTGTTGAAAGTGTTCTTGGGTGAGTCCTTGGGTGCCCTGCTGTGCAGCGGTCGGCTGGGCCTGTTCTAAACATCGGCGCTCATAGGCGACTCGAGCGGCCCAGGTCGCGTCCCCATCCAACGATGGCCTACGCACCGTACTGGCCGCCAACAAAATTGACTCTCCTGGCTCTAGGGTGATGGCTAAACTGGCCACACACAGATGGTCGTCGCGGTCGCTCAACCCTCGATACCGTTCCATGGTTAGGTCAAAGCCGTGGTACCAGTCGTGGTGGAGTTGAAAGTCGTTGCGATCGCACAAAATATAATACGGAACAGCCTCAGCAAATGCCTGTACATATACGCCGTCGGGCACCCGGCCCGTTTCCATCTGCCAGTTTTGTCCCTGGGTGTTGCCATGGTAGTCCCGATAGTTAACCAACACCCGCAACGACAGCTCGATTGGGGCATTACCCCGCTGCCGCCGATATTGCACATAGGTCGTATTTTCCCCCGGCTGCATCCAAATGCGCTTTTCTAAAAGGCCATCCCCCAGGGCAAAGGTCCAGACCGGTGTGGTTCCCTCCAGCCGAAAACCCTCAATAAATCGGTACCCCTGGGGGTCGACACTGCCATCTCCCCAGCGATTCGTGGCCAAACCATAGCGCTGACCGTCAGCATAGACCGTCTCATCTAACTTGGTTACCAGCAATGTGCGCCCCAATGGAGGCGTTAGTGCTGCCACCAACAAACCGTGGTAGCGCCTAGATAATACTCCCGCTTTCGTCCCCGCCGCGTAGCCCCCATTGCCGTTTGTCACCAACCATTCTCGAGTTTCAGCCGTTGCCAAATCGCCACAAAGTTCGCGTCCAACTGTCAGCATTATCTACCTCTTGGCTATGGGAAAAGCTCTGGCTTAACGCACTATGCCAACACTATTCACCATCAAAATGATGCTGAACTGACTGGATCAACAAAACCCCATGGAACTTTACAAAAAATGTTCAAAAAATGTTCAGCTTGTTTTTGAACGACGACGAGCCCTCACACTAACAACGCTACACATTAGCTACAGATTAACGAACCCGTTGTCGCCATAGCCCTAACCCCATCAAACCCAATAAGCCAATGGCTAAGCCTGGTTCCGGAACGGTAGCCACAGGTTCTGGCTCTGGGATGGGTGCCACGACCGGCTCAGGCTCAGGCGGAACCGGAACCGGCTCGGGGATAACCACAGGTTCAGGCTCAGGGGTAACCACAGGGGGTGGTGCGGGAGGAGCAACGACCACAACAGGTGCCGGTGGGGGAGTTGGCGGCACATTGACTAAACCCACACCACCTGAAGCAAAGTTAGGCCGCTGTCTGAGAAAAAATAAATCATTGGGCGCATTATCCAGAATGAAATATCGAAAAGTAACCGTCTCATTTGGATTCACCACACCGCCAGAAAAATTGGCGAAGTCTCGCACATCGGTGACTTCATCAACGTTCGAAAATCTATTGGAAACAGGTCTCTCAGACTGAAACCCCTGGGCAAAGGATAGACCATCTTCCTCAGGGCTAGCCACCCCAAACTGTTCCTGCAGTTCATGGTCAAAAAACACCCAGGGGGTGTTTGTGCGATTGGTTAGCACCGACTCGAACCTAAACCCGATTAGGCCTGCACTGAGCAGACCTTGAACCGATATAAATAAGTCTATATTGGGGCCAGTAACATCTTGAAAAACTCGCAGGGCATCGGATGTTCTTTCGGCCCCCGTAATGGTAAAGTCACCTGCAGCTTCACTAAACGTCAGGTTCTCTAAGCTTAAGCTGGCGGCCTTAGCCGGTGTATTCCAGAGGCCCACAGCTATCAAAAAGGCCACAGGCAGTGCTCGCTTACATCGAACAAATTGAGAAAAATCGATGAGCGCCATGGGATAAAAACAATCTAATTTTGCTTCCAGTCTAGCCAAGCAAAATCAAATCATGGTGATTTTTTTGAAGTTATAACCTCTTAGGCGTTGCTGATCCTCGGGATGATTTTATCTGCAAGCTACTGTCAAATAGCATGTCTAACCGATCGGATTCATCCTCCAAATCAGCAACGGCAGCTCTTAAAGTTCCCTAAACCTCCCCATAACGGCTACCCCCCCGACTGCTTCAAAGAACTTAATGCGTCTTCTAACTGGGTGGTTAATCGTTCTAGGGTGCTGTCCGAACTTAATGTGGGCCGCCCCTGTTTAATTAAGCTAGCCATACCGTCCACCGTAGACTGGTTTAACAGGTTCATTGGCTGATGTGTCAATGTTTGTTGTCCCCATTGGGTCCATAGCCATCCTGCCCGGAGTGAAGACCGTAGCCCTCGGGCATATTTTGGATAGCTTGGTAATGGCAACAACCGCCACGGTTGATACGGCACCCCAATAGAGGCGCACCAATCTTGCCACTTAAAACTCAGAATTCTTGGGCTGGTAACAACCGGAATCCAAGCCGTTCTGAGGGCATCAGCCACAATTGCCCCGTGCATCGCTTCGGCTAGTAAGACCTCGGTGGTGCTAATGGCTTGCAAAATTTGTTCTATGGGCCAACGCGGGTCAATATAGCCAGTCCCCATGGTCTCACACAGAGTATTCCAGGCGACATCGGCAATATTAGCATGGTGGATATGGGGCATAAAGGCATGGGAGACTGCTTTCTTGCTATCGGCAGTAAAACAGCGCCGCTCTAAGCTGCCACCATCGGTGATGGCTGTTATAGCCGGTAGCTTTAACCGGTTTGCTGACAGAGGCCCTCTGCCGCATGCGATATGCCAGTGGGGGGGAATCTGTGATAACGGTTGTTCATAGCCAGCACCGCTACTAAAGATAATCAGACGTTGGGCATCAGTCGTGCGTTCGGGTAGACGGTGATTGAGCAGGGTGCCGGTACCGATAAACTGGGTAGAGTCATCATCGTCAAAGAAATCCGGTAGCAGCTGGGGCCACAGCCAGGTGTTAAGCTCATCACCAAAGTTGGGTTGGCCATCTTGACGTCGATAGTAAAAGATTTTCATGCCGCATCCATCTAATATCTACCCGTTGCCACCCTGTCTAGCCACCCCGTCATATTGTAAGCCTTGGCTGGTAAAAGCTATCGGGCTGCTGATTCTCGGAATGACGTTATCTAAGCAATTCTGATTTACCGCATCATGACTCGAGGAGCGCATTCTCTAAATCAGTAACGGTAACCAGCGTCTATGTTCTATGTTTGTCTTTTTATTTAGTGGGCACTTTAACCATATATCAAAGCAACAATAAGCTTAGAAGCTTGCGTGTTGTTAAACCATATTCAATAACAAGTTGACTTGATTGTTAGTTCTGATGCTTTATTAAGCAAGCCAGTTCAATCTTTTGTAAAACAGATAAAAGCCGTTTGACGTTTTTGTATTTGCCCAAAAATCATCATTCTGAGGGCTTTGAGTCCAGTCTCTTCCAGACTATGATCCAAGAGGGATTCAAAAAAGAGATCTTGATACTGGCGTTGCTGATCCTCGGGATGATTTTATCTGCGAGATACTGTCCTCTGGCATATCTCACCGATCGGTTCATCCTCTAAATCAGCAACGGCTGATACTTGATAGCTAATTGGGACTGCCGGCCTATGCCAACGTTAGAAGCTGATATCTCTGGTGATGTGTCGCAGGCTATGCGCCCTCTTTTAATGATCTTCTAAAGCCTTTGCAGGAGAGTATTGATGCTTCAATTTGAATCCGAACAGTTAGGTAATTTAATCTTAAAGCTAGAACATGAGCAGTTTTCCGGAATAGCCTCTGTGGAAACATCATCAAACGTTTCTACCATCAAGCATCCGAGGATTTTAGTATTTTTCAATGGTGAGCTCACCTACTGCGGACTATCTCGACCAGACCCCATTGAACTCTCCCAAAAACTGGGTCAGCATTTTCAGTTAGATATCATGGAGGCAGCATTACAGCTGGCTCAAAAAAGAGTTGACGATCCCACCTCTGTGCGTAGATATCTAGAGCTATTTATTCGTCTTAAACTGTTTGACTGGTCAGCGGTCGAAGACTATATGCGCAGCCAGGCTGCGCTGGTGCTAGAGCAAATTTACCCCCATGCAGGCAGACTTGTCTTAAATACCTTGAGCTCAGTTGATCTGGCCTATGGAGACGACCGCCATGGATTTACCTGGGAACAGCTCCGGGGTGATATTTTTCAGCGGCAACAGGCCTGGGCTGACCTAGCGCCTAAAATTCCGTCTGCCCATGCCATTCCCTATCAACTCCAGGCTGACCAACAGCGGATCACCGATGCCTGGGCGCAACACCATTTACCTCAATGGGTTAATGGCCAGCGCACACTATATGAGATTGCTACCCAACTCAATATAGACCCGTTAGAATTAGCCCGCAAATATTTAAAGTTTGTTGCCATGGGCTGGCTTACCTTTGAGCAAGATAAATATCTCTCTACTATTAACCGATTAAAGAACGCTGTTAATAGTAAAGAATCAGTCGTTGATAAAATTTCAGTCACTGATGATAAGGCTAGCACCTTACCGACTATTCTGAGTGTTGATGATAGTCCTGTGGTTCAAGCCATGATCAAACGGATCATTGGCGACCACTACCATGTGCTACTGGCAAGTAACGCGATGGATGCGCTCAGTTTGTTGAATACGGAAAAAATTGAGCTATTACTGCTGGATGTCACGATGCCAGACATTGATGGCTTGGAACTATGCCGAACCATCCGGGGTATTGGCCGGTTTCGAGATCTTCCTATCATTATGCTGACGGCTAAAGATGGCGTGTTCAACAAAATTAGAGGGCAAATTGTTGGTTCAACCCACTATTTAACTAAGCCTGTTGAGCGCTCAAAGCTACTGGAGATTCTGGATAAATATGTTCCCAGTAAAGTGATGTCATAACGGTGTTGTTTATGATAAAGATAGATTTGACAGATGCCATGTTGGTTTGAATCCGCAACGCCAGTTCTATTTTTTTACCGATTATTATGGAAACCCAAGTCTACCTTCTTTTTGAGCTCAACGACCTGCAATATGGCATTGAGATAACCCAGGTCCGTGAGATTTTTGAGTTGCCAGAACTGACACCAATTGTCGATGCCCCTGGCGATATTATTGGTATCCTCAACTTTCGAGGTACGGTTTTGCCCATCATGCATTTAGCCAAACGTTTGGGACAGGACTGTCCCGCCTGTCAGCTAAGTGACAGCATTGTCGTGGTTGACTGGCAAGGCTTGCAGGTGGGCATGGTGGTGAATAAAGTCCATGATGTGCAATCTTTCCCTAGTTTAAGTATCGAGTCTGTGCCTACCTATGAGCTGAGAAAGCATAGCCATACTGCCTTTGCCAAAGGGATTGCCAAGGCCAATGACAGTTTGATTACGTTGTTAAACCCAGAAACGCTGATCCGTCAAACCGATGAGGTGACGATGATGACCTGGGAAGCAAGACTCAATAGCCTGGACGATGACGTTGCTCCCATCAGTGAAGAAACTGTTTTCACTGATGCCACCGCCTATCCCAGGGAGCAGATATTTGAGGTTCCATCTGGTCTATCTTTGACTAGCTTTTTCTCGCTTTACTGTCCCCAGGCGACACCCACCGAGAAAAAGGTTTTTCGGCAGCGGGCAATGGGTCTAAAACAATCTTTAGAGACCTCTGATCTGACTAGCCTAAAGGCATTGGCCGTAATTGAGCTAGGGAAAGAATATTTTGGTATAGAGCTGCAGCAGGTTAGGGAATTTATTAATACCCGGCAGATCAGGCCAGTGCCCTGTTGTCCCACACACATTCTGGGCAATATGAATCTACGGGGAGAAGTCATGACGTTAATTGATATTCGTAAGGCGCTAAATTTGCCAGGATCCGATAACAAAGCGACCAAGGCCGTTATTGTCGAAGCCGATAATATTGTTGCTGGGATTACGGTTGATCAGGTTCTAGATGTGGTTTATTTGCCCCCTTCAGATATTTCTTCAATGCCTGCAGCCATGTCTAAGCGTTGCCAAGCGTTCTTTCAGGGAGCTACCCATTATTATCAAAACACATTGAGTATTTTGGATCTCTCTAAACTTCTTGCCCAAGGGGGCCTCATTGTAGACCAGGCAGCTTAGGCATTGCCCCACCATCAATGGTCTCCAAAGCTCAATTCTAAAAAAATAATACAGGAGTGATTGTATGAAGATTACTACCCAGCTAAAACTGACCGTTGCCGGACTTGCTATCTTTACCATAGGTACAGCCTCTTGGGCCTACTTGGGTACGCGACAGGGCGAATTAGACGCTAGTGTTGTTAACAAGTCTGGTATTGTTCGAGGGGCGTCTCAGCGACTGGTTAAGTTAGAAACGAATGGCCAACCTGATGATGCATTGATTCAAAGAATTGATCAGTTAATTAATGCTCTGATCAATGGTGATGAGTCATTACAGCTGCCCAAGGCAACAAATGCTAACTATCTGGCTAGGATCCAGGAAGTGGAAAGTGACTGGCAACAGCTGAAAGCAACGGTTGTTCAATATCGTCAGAATCCCAATCTCAAAGCTAAATTGATTGAGGATAGTGAAGCTTACTTTGAACTCACTAATGACGCCGTATTTGCAGCGGAGACGATTGCATTTAATCGATTTAAGAGCATTGAGCTGCTTGAGCTAGCAATTGTATTTCTTGACCTCATTGTATTTGCCTTTGTATTTTGGACAATTCAGCGGGTATCCGACGTACTCCAGCAATCGGTGACAACGGTGACCGACAGTTCCTCAGAAATTGCGGCCACGGTGGAAGTACAGGAACGCCTCGTTGCGGATCAGACTGCCTCTGTGACGGTGACCACCTCTACGATTGAAGAGCTGGGTGCGGCGTCATTACAGGCAGCTCAACAGGCATATTCTTCAGCGACAGGTGCGAAAGCGGCGCTGAATCTAACTGAAACGGGTAGTCAGGCGGTGCAGGATACGGTGCAGGGAATTGAGGATTTGAATAATCAGGTAAGTGCGATCGCAGATCAGATTATGCAGCTGAGTGAGCAAACTGAGCAGATTTCAACCATTTCCAGTCTAGTAGCCGATGTGGCCGACCAAACCAACATGCTGGCCCTCAATGCAGCTGTAGAAGCCGCCCGAGCCGGTGAACAGGGTAAAGGCTTTGCCGTAGTCGCCGGTGAGATTCGTAAACTAGCTGACCAAAGCCGTGACTCAGCAGGCAAGATTAACATTCTGGTTGACGCTATTCAGTCCTCCATTAACAGCACAGTGATGGTGACCGACGAAGGCAACAAAACTGCAAAAGCTGGCATTGAAGTGGCCAGAAGTACCGCAGACGTCTTTAGCCGCATTGCCACCGCCATTAACGAAGTCTATTCAAACTCTCAACAGATTGCCCAAAGTGCTAAGCAGCAAGCCGTTGGTGTACAGCAAGCAGTTTCTGCCATGAACGCCATTAACCTCGGAGCCAAAGAGACTGTGACCGCAGTAAGCCAGGTCCAAACCTCCACCGAAGAACTTAAAACCATTGCCCAAGAGCTGCAAGTTGCTGTTTAGTCTTCTGCTTGCCTATCCTAACCCTCCCACACCATGTATATCGAAGACGAAGAGCTGCGCACGCTCTATCGCGATGCCAGTAACGATCATCTGAGCAAATTAGAGGCAGGATTTCTCTACTTAGAGAAACATCCGGATGACCCCGCTAAACTCAAAGAAATGCTGCGGGCGACCCACTCCCTCAAAGGAGACTCTCGTATGTTGGGGGTGCAGGATGCAGAAAAATTGACCCACCAGCTAGAAGATCTGTTGAGCAGTGTGGAACAGGGACAGCGGTATGTGACCCCTGAATTCTGCGACTGTCTCTACCAGGGGCTAGATGCCATCCGCAAAATAGCCCACGAAGCCGTTACGGGAGATCCGGCTAATGTCAGCGTGTTTCATGTATTAGCCCAACTCATGAATGCTGGGGATCTCCCTGCCCCAGTTGAGCCGCAACAACAAACCCTGGCTGAGGCTGAGGTTATTGACAGCCATCAGGTAGATCAGAGTCATACTGACCCCATGGTGACATTATCAGCGGTAGAAGAATTAGAGCGGAAGCTAGAGGCCACTAATGATGTTTCTCAGACACTGGCGGTGGAAGAGATACCCCCTACCAAACTAACGACCGAGACAGCGACTGAGCCATACCAAATAGACACCGTCAGGGTTGCGTCTACTAGACTTGATACCCTGATCACTCAAGCAGGTGAGTTAGCTGTCACCAAACGACGTATTACCCGTCGGATGGATGACATCGACAACGTTCTTTTCTTTTGGGAAGACTGGGTCCGAGATAATTTGGTCAACCGTCTAACATTTGATGAACCAGCCACCCAGGGAATTGAGGCCTTGGTTCCTTTGCAAACCCTTCAGCAGGGTACCGAAGATCGTCTTGATCAGCTGGGTGCCTTGCTAAAACAGCTACGTACCACTGCCTACGAAGATTCTGCTCAGTTAGAAACCCTCTCCAACGAGCTCGAATCAGGCATTCTCAAACTACGCCAGCTGCCATTATCCAGTCTGTTTAGCCTGTTCCCACGGATGGTTCGTGACCTGGCAAAGCAACAGGAAAAAACTATTAACCTTGTTATTGAAGGAGGGGATACCCAGGCAGATAAACGCATCTTAGAAGAGATGAAGGCTCCCCTCACCCACCTAATCCGCAATGCCATTGACCATGGGATTGAAGCCCCCAGTGAGCGCATTGCCATGGGCAAACCACCCACGGCAACCATCTGGCTCAAAGCCCATCAGCGTGGTAGCCATATCGACATTGAAGTTGTCGATGACGGTCGTGGTCTGAGCTTAGAGAGTATTAAGCGAACGGCTGTTCGACAAGGGATCCGTACCGACGCCGACCTGGCAAAAATGAGCGTTGAACAAATCCAGAACTTAATTTTTATGCCTGGATTCTCCACCCGCACAGCCATAACCGAAATTTCGGGTAGGGGGGTGGGATTAGATGTGGTGCGGGTTAATGTTGAACACCTAAAAGGGGCCATTCATGTGCAGTCTAGTCCGGCCCAAGGATGCGCTTTTCGATTTACCCTCAACACCAGTCTGGCTACCGCATCCGCGCTGATTGTAGCCATTAATCACACACCCTATGCTATTCCAATCGAATTTGTCGATGTCATGATGCGGGTTGATCGCAAAGAAATTTTTACCCTGGAAGGCAGACCCACTATTAACTTACAAGGGCAACCCCTATCCATTTCCTGGCTAAGCGATCTTCTAGAAATGCCCGTTTCGGCCGCTGCTCGGACGATTTCTATTCCCAAACAGGCTATTCCCTGCATTGTCCTCAAAGCTGGTTCAGAACGTCTGGGATTGTTTGTTGACGAATTAATTGATCAGCAAGATATTGTATTAAAACCCCATAGCAAGCTACTCAAGCGTGTGCGTAATATCTCAGGAGCCACCATTCTGGGAGCGGGGGAAGTTTGTATGGTGCTCAGCCCCCAAGATCTGATCAAATCTGTTCAAGGGAGCGCGCAAGAACCCATCGCCACAAATCTTGCCACCAACTGGGAACTCACCGTTACCAAACCAAAGGTGTTGTTGGTAGAAGATTCTATACCCATTCGTACCCAGGTACGACGGATTCTGGAGGGGGCAGGATATCAAGTGACCACGGCGGTAGATGGGCTGGATGGGCTGGATAAACTGGAGCAAGAAGGAGCCTTTGATGCCGTGGTCTCCGATGTAGAAATGCCTAATCTGGACGGTCTAGGATTAACCAGTCGCATTCGAGAAGAAACAAAATACGAAAATTTACCCATCGTTTTGGTAACCACCTTGGCCCAAGATGATGACAAGCGCCGTGGCGCAGACGCTGGCGCCAATGCCTACATCACCAAAGGTGATTTTGACCAAAGTTTACTCATTGATACCCTAAGGAGATTAATTTAACCATGTCTACCCCAATTAAAGTTGTTCTTGTTGAAGACTCCGCCATTGCGTTGCAAATCTTACAACGGTTAATCGATTCGTCTCCTGAGGTGGATGTTGTTGGTACGGCCCAAGATGGTGCTGATGGGTTAAGGGTGATTGCCCAGACCATGCCAGATGTCATCTGTACTGACCTACAAATGCCCAAAATGGACGGTCTGGAATTTACCGAAAAGGTCATGTCTGAATTTCCTCGCCCTATATTGGTGGTGAGCAATACGGTACACCCTGCCGATGTGGACAATATCTTTAATCTGATGCAGGCTGGTGCCTTAGACTTTTTTCCAAATCCCACATCAGGAACAGCGATCGACTACGAAAAACTCAAAAATTCATTAATTACTAAGATTAAAGTCTTGGCGAGTAAGAAAGTTTAGATTCCAGGTTTCACTAATCTTCTGCGTTGTTGTTTCTAGACATCTACGTTTACATTTCAATCTCATTTTGGCCTGCTCAGTTATCCGCCTTAAGGGGACTGCACAAAAATAAAGGTCCAGATAAAGACATCTGATAGGGGCATTGCATGCAATGCCCCTATCAGATTGAGCGGTAGTCTACTTGGGGGCAAATGCCTAAGCGCTGAAAATTGGGCAGGTTTTGAGCTGTTGACAGTAACTGAGATGCTGTTGGTGTCAACAAGCCTTGTTGGAGGTGTTGTAACCAGGTGAACACTTTGTGTGCTAATAGTTGTTGATACCTCAATTTGTTTTTCTATTGATTTGAATCAGATGAATCGTTTACAGACGGTTATCATCCCGTAACATATCAAGCTGATCTCGGAAGTGTTTTTGCTATCCGTCGATTGATTCATACTCTGTTTGAAAATGCTC
>CALBPH010000774.1 GCA_937899365.1 uncultured Leptolyngbya sp. | reverse complement strand
CATTCCAACCGTTACTGGTTTTAAGAATTTGCACCCCGGCATCCATACAAACATCAGCGGCGGCCCGTTTCTCCGCTGGGTTGAGTAGGGTCATTTCCAAAATTGCCTTCACACATTGCCCAGTGGCTTCGACAATTTGGGCCAATTCTGTATGCACTCGCTCTAACTGGCCCGATTTAACCCAGCCAAGATTAATCACCACATCGAGTTCTGTGGCACCGTTGTCCGTGGCTTCTTGGGCGGCAAAGAGTTTGCTAGCAGACGTGTCTGCGCCAGTGGGGAAACCAATGACAGTGCTGACAACGGCACTGCTTTCATGGAGGTTTTCAACGGCCCGTTGAACATGGACTGGATAGACGCAGACACTGGCAAAGCCATAGCGTTGGGTTTCTGCACACCAATGATCAAGGTGCTCTGGGGTGGCCGTAGGCACCAGTAGAGAATGGTCGATGTAGGGGGCAAGATCGATGTCAGGAGAAGTACTCATGGGACTCGGCTTAACAAAGATTGGATAGGAGGCTAGGCCATAACAGCCAGAGCGCAGATTTTACACGTTTGAAGAATAGATAAAACGAATTTGATAGACCGGTCTTAAATTGCGTAATTTCAGTAAAGTTTAATGAGTACATCTATAGTGAAGCGGGAATTTTGATTTAGAGCAGAAGAGCTCGTTCATCAGGCTTTGAAAATTGGCTTCGGCTTAAATCTGCGTTAGTCCCTATGTTTAAGGTTTAGTCTTCTTGCTTTAGCATTTCGTCATTGCCACAGTATTGCGTGTAATTTCAGTACATCTTCATTTTTATTATTTAAAATTTTTATGGCTGAGTTAATGATTTCTGCCATTATTTGTACCCACAATCGGGCTCAGTATTTGGGCGCGGCTATTGATAGTTTGCTGGCCCAAACCCTGGATAATATTGAGGTGATTGTGGTGGACAACGCTTCGAACGATACCACTGCAGAAGTTGTCCAGCAGCGACTGTCAGATCCTCGGTTGCGCTATGTATATGAGGCAACGTTAGGCTTGTCTACGGCCCGGAATACGGGTGCCAATGCGGCCAACGGCGATATTTTGGCCTATTTAGATGACGACGCAGTGGCAAGCCCCCAGTGGGTGGCCGCGCTGCTGGAGATTTATCAGGATAATGACAAGGTTGCGATCGCAGGCGGCAAAGTCACCCTGCTATGGCCCCCCGGCATCAGCCAACCACCGGCCTGGCTCTCCAATGATTTAGCCAGCGGTTTGGGGGCTTACGACCTGGGCGATCAGGTGCAATACATCAAAAACCCCAGCCTTACCCCCCGAGGTCTAAACTACTCCCTACGCAAAACCTTCCTCGACTCCGTAGGCGGGTTTGACGTCAACCTTGGCCGCGTTGGCAAAAACCTGCTCTCAAACGAAGAGCTGCACATGACCCAGCTAGCCCTGAAAAATAGCTGGCATGTGGTGTATGTGCCCAACGCCTTGGCCGCCCACAATGTAGCCCCAGCCAGACTCAAGCCAGGCTGGTTTCTCAGCCGCAGTTGGTGGCAAGGCATTAGTGAATGCTACCGTGAACAAGTATCGGGTCGTGCTGGTGTGGCCCAACTGCGCTGGGGTGGAGAGCGTCTGGTTCGCGGCGTTTATAAAACCGTCAAATATGTGAATGACCCAGCTCAGCGATATGAAAACCTGGCCTATGCCTATGGTCAGCTGGGCTATCTAGGTAGTGTGCTTCGATATCTCGTCAAACCACCCGCCAAGTCATCTGCGCTCTAAAAAACGTTCCCATCCCTATCTACCGTTATTCATCTCCCTTTACCCATGACTGCTGCCACCAAAATTCCAGTTTCTGTGCTGATTCCTGCCAAAAACGAGGAAGCCAACCTGTCTGCTTGTCTGGAAAGCGTTGCCCAGGCAGACGAGGTGTTTGTGGTGGACTCCCACAGTGAAGATCGCTCAGTAGAAATTTCAGAATCCTACGGGGCTAATGTCGTCCAGTTTGACTTCAATGGTCGCTGGCCCAAAAAGAAAAACTGGTCGTTGGACAACTTGCCTTTCCGTAATGATTGGGTGCTGATCGTTGACTGTGACGAACGCATCACCCCAGAACTATGGGCCGAAATGGCAGAGGTCATCGCCGCAGACACCTTAGACGGCTGCTATCTCAACCGACGGGTTTATTTTTTAGGTAAATGGATTCGCCATGGGGGCAAATACCCCGACTGGAACATGCGCTTTTTTAAGCATGCCAAAGGCCGATACGAAAACCTAAATACCGAAGAAATTCAAAATACCGGCGATAACGAAGTGCATGAACACGTCGTGATTGAAGGCGGCAATGTGGGCTATCTCGAAAACGATATGCTCCACATCGATTTTCGCGATCTGTTTCACTGGCTGGCCCGTCACAACCGTTATTCCAACTGGGAAGCACGGGTTTACTACAACCTACTGACCGGAATGGGGGACGATGGCACCATTGGGGCCAATCTCTTTGGAGATTCTGTCCAGCGCAAGCGTTTTCTCAAGAAAATCTGGGTTCGTCTCCCCTTCAAGCCCCTACTGCGGTTTGTGCTGTTTTATTTTATTCGCCTCGGGTTTCTCGATGGATATCCTGGCTATATTTACGGACGATTGCTCAGCCAGTATGAATATCAGATTGGTGTCAAACTCTACGAACTAAGGTTTGGCGGCAGTCTCAACCTAACCGACGAGCAAACCAAAGAGTCAAACGAGCAGACCAAAGCCGCTCTAGTAGGAGATGTTTAATGACTGACAGCAGCTCCCCGATGTCCATCAACGCATCTGACGCTGCAAATGCATCGGCCCCTGCCGACGATCGAGGCTCGGACTTTGGTCCACCCTCCCTGACCGATTTAAGCCGCTATTATCAGCCAGGCTTTGAAGTAGGCCGCTCCAAATGGTATGTGATGGTGTGGTGGCTGGTGCAGGCCGTGGTGTTTCCCCTGACCCTGCATACGGCCCATGGTCCCCGCTGCGCCCTACTCAGATTGTTTGGGGCCAAAATCGGTAAAAACGTGGTCATTCGCCCGTCGGCTCGGTTTACCTATCCATGGAAAGTAGAAATTGGCGACCACAGCTGGATCGGCGAAGATGTCACATTCTATAGTCTGGCTCCGATCCGCCTGGGTCAGCACTGTGTTATTTCCCAAAAATCTTACCTGTGTACCGGTAGCCACGACCCGAGCGACCCACGGTTTGCTTTGGTGACAGCCCCAATTGTGATTGAAAATGGTGCGTGGGTAGCAACGGACTGCTTTATCGCACCGGGGGTACGGATTGGGGCAAATGCCCTAATTGCCGCCCGCAGCAGCGTCTTTAAGGATATGCCGGAGCAACAGATCTGTATGGGGTCCCCCTGCCGTCCCCAGAAAAAAAGAGTCATTCACCCATAAATGCGCTGCCCAACCGCTAATGGGCCATGCCCTGTAGAAAAATCACTTGGTAAACAAAGGCCCTAGGGGTCACAATGACGTCAGACGTTATCGGTGATTATGCCATGGGTCGCATTGGAGATAAGGGGCTGGCGATCGCAACTTGGATTGCAATTATTGGCACCTTAGCTGTCAATACCCTTTCAAATCTTTTCCCCATTGATGGCAATACCGTTGCCGACCTGGCCAATGGTCCGTTGGGCGGTGTGCTGATTACCCCGGCCAACTATGCCTTTATTATCTGGGGCGTTATTTATGTGGGTCTGATTGCCTATGCCTGGTATCAGTCTCGCCGTAAACAGCGGGGCCAGCTAATCATTAGACGGATTAATGTGTGTCTGATTATTGCCTGTGTCGCCCAAATGGTGTGGATCTATCTATTTACGCTGCAGCTTTACTGGCTGTCGGTGGTGGCCATGGCCGGGATTTTGCTCGCGCTAATTGCCGCCTATAGCGAGTTAGAAGATGGGCAACATTTTGCCGACAGCCGTCGCAGAAAAATGGTCCACGGTCCCATCAGCATTTATCTGGCTTGGATCTCGGTGGCAACGGTGGTGAATATTGCCTCGGCCCTCTATGCCAGTGGCATTAGGGAGCTGGGGCTGTCTGGGGCCGTCTGGACTGCCATCATGATTATGGTGGCCAACCTAATCGCAGCCCTGGCCATTGTGCAGCGACGGGATCTACCGTTTGCGTTGGTGTTTGTGTGGGCAGATGTGGCCATTGCCCAGCGCCACCAGGATATCCCCACCATATGGGTCCCCGCATTGGTCATGGCCATCGTCTTAGTCGGGCTGCTGGTGTCCCGCCGCTATCCCAGAAAGAGCTGGTAGGCAGGGTTGTCATTTTCTTCCCAATAGCGGTAGCCCAGGGTTTCTAAAAACGCCTGCCACTCATCCAGGTCGTTTGGGGGTACCTGAATACCGGCAACGATGCGGCCATAGTCGGAGCCATTGTTGCGGTAGTGGAACAGGCTAATGTTCCAGTTAGGGCTCATGGAGCTGACAAATTTCATCAGGGCTCCAGGCCGTTCGGGAAACTCAAACCGATACAGACGCTCGTTTTTGGCGAGGCCTGAGCGGCCTCCCACCATGTGGCGCAGGTGCATTTTGGTGAGTTCGTCATCGGTCAGGTCCAGGGTTTTGAAACCGTTGGCTTCAAACTGCTTTTTTGTGGCAATGGCGTCGTTGCGATCGCAAATCTCCAACCCTACAAAAATGTGCGCCTCCGTTTGATCGGCAATTCGGTAGTTAAACTCCGTTAGGTTGCGCTTACCAATGTGATCACAAAACCGTTTTAAGCTCCCCGGCTGCTCCGGAATCGTCACCGCAAAGATGGCTTCCCGCTGTTCCCCCAACTCCGCCCGCTCGGCCACAAATCGCAGCCGGTCAAAATTCATGTTGGCACCACAGGCAATGGCCACTAACGTTTCATCCTGAATGCCCATTTGTTTGACATAGGCCTTGGCCCCAGCAATCGCCAAGGCTCCCGCTGGCTCAACAATAGAGCGCGTGTCCTCAAACACATCCTTAATTGCCGCGCAGGTATCATCCGTACCCACCCGAATAATGTCATCCACATACTGCTGACATAGCCAAAATGTCTCCTCACCCACCTGACTCACCGCCACACCATCGGCAAACAGCCCTACCTGGGAAAGCTTTACCCGCTGCCCAAGCTTTAGGGACTGGTACATGGCATCGGCGTCATTCGGTTCAACCCCAATAATTTTTATCTCAGGACGCAGCCGTTTCACATAGGCGGCAATGCCCGAAATTAGACCGCCGCCGCCAATGGCCACAAAAATGGCATGGATGGGCTGCTGGTACTGGCGCAAAATTTCCATCCCGATGGTGCCCTGCCCCGCGATCACATCCGGATCATCAAAGGGATGGACAAAGGTCATCACCTTCTCTTTTTCTATCTGACGAGCGTGGGTATAGGCTTCATCAAAGGTTTCACCATAGAGAACGACTTCCCCACCTCGGGCTTTGACCGCGTTGACCTTCATCTCTGGGGTGGTTTCAGGCATAACAATCATGGCGCGGGTCCCTAGCCGTTTGGCCCCCAGGGCCACGCCTTGCGCGTGGTTCCCCGCCGAGGCCGCAATAATGCCACGGGCCAGCTTATCCGGCGGCAGCTGCGCCATTTTGTTATAGGCACCCCGCAGCTTAAAGGAGAACACCGACTGCATGTCTTCCCGCTTAAGCAGCAGCCGATTACCCAGACGTTTGGAAAGATTGGGGGCAATTTCGAGCGGCGTTTCTGAGGCAACGTCATAGACACGGGCTGTGAGGATACGTTTGAGATAGTCAGCGTGCATGGGACGGGCGAGTAGTAAATGGTAAATTGCGAGTCGTGGTGAAACCCTAATGACCTAATGAAAACATACGGCAGGTTGGGTTGGCCCCATCGCACGCCACCCCATGACCGCCCATAGCAAAGTCTAGGTTGCTATGCCCATTGTCTGTTGCGAAATTTCTCCCCAAGACCGTGTAGACACCCTCAGGGTTTGTTCCAAAACAGGGTGCGTCTTTTCTTAGGTTGTTTAGGAGCCTGCTTGGATACTCTCTTTGATACGGAAGTTTGATGCGAAAATTTTTGATTGGCGTTGCGATCGCAACCAGTGCGGGCATACATGGCTTAACCCTACTAACATCCAGTCTGATCTGGGCGACCATTTATCTATCCATAGCCCAGGTCGAATATACCCGGATTGCAAACCCAGCAGGCGAATACGAAGCCGTCGTCACCTACTCTAAAATTCATCACTTTATTCCAGGGATGCCCGGTCAAGGCAGCGACAAATCCGGCACCATCAGCATTTACGACCGTGAAGGCAACTTTTATGGCAGCGGCTCACTGGACTTTATCCGCAATGGCTACGGCATTGAATGGACTGAGAATGGAGCATCCTTACCATTTGTCGGCGAGTGGAACTTTGAGGCAGGGACCTATTCCTACTGGTCAAACGATGGGCAACAGCTAATTGTGGAACAAATTCGAAAGTAACCCCCTGCTCCACTCCTGTGATTTTGGGGGATGAGCGTCATGGTAATAGAGCTGCAAACGCAAGAACTCCTTAAGTTGTTCTGGTAAAGTGGGCACGACCGATCGTTTACTCAAACACTCCTGAATGACTGACTATTGCGGAAAATCAGACGGGATGGTGCTTTTTTAGTCCGATAGTTTATAGGATAAAGGTGTGCATAAGGCATGCCTGTTGTATTGACGGCTGACAGGCTGGATGCGAGCTTGTTGAAGACTGGGATATTACATTTTCCCACTGATTATCTTGGCGTAAAACGTTACTATTCAAGTACGCATGATCTATAAAATGTACATATACTTTATTTATTAAGCGGAGGGCTTATGTTTTCTGCGATTGATATTGCCCATTACTTTTTGTGCCTGCCAGATGAAAACGCAGGCGATCTAATTTCTAATCTAAAGCTACAGAAGCTGCTCTACTACGCCCAAGGGTTTAATCTGGCTCTCTATAGCAGCAGGCTGTTTCAGGAAGATATCAGAGCTTGGGAGCATGGCCCTGTTGTTCCAGATGCTTATCATGCATTTAAAGAGTTTGGTGCTAATGCCATTCCAGCACCGGAAGCAATGGACTTCAACATTTTTGAGCCAGAGACAGTAGAACTGCTGGATGAGGTCTATGCGGTCTACGGACAATTCTCAGCTTGGAAGCTGCGGAATATGACCCATGGAGAATCTCCATGGAAAGAAACTCCCATTAATGAGATTATCTCTACTCAAAAAATGCAGGAGTATTTCGAGACCCAGCTTGCTTCTGACTAATGGCTAAGCGGAAGAATAGCAAAATCGCTCAGAAAAAGGGAGCAGGCGGCAGGCTAATTAAGGCTCCTGAGATAAAAGACGAAATCCCAGCAGAACAACAACCTCCAATTTTTTCTCTAGAATATTTGCAAAGAGACTATTGTGTGACGGCATGCCAGCCTCAAGAGCAAGCGCAATTTGCCATTCGTCTGAGAAAGCTCAGTGAGATCTCATGGAAACAAATTAAGGCAGCTCCTCGCCATGGTTTAGGTCATGAATAAATTAGTCAGGATGCTGTTCGAGAGCCTATTCCCAGCCACGTCACAGCTGGCGTTAGTTTTATAGCG
>CALBPH010000773.1 GCA_937899365.1 uncultured Leptolyngbya sp. | reverse complement strand
GGCTAAATACAAGCAGTAAAAGCACATCTGACAAAGCACTACCGGTAAGAATGGCATCGGGAATTCCTTTTTTCACCCCCCAGCCCAGGCTTTTGAGTCGCAACATTCCTGGCACAATCACCGCCGGAGATTCGGCACCCAGGATACAGCCGAGCAGTAACCCGGTGGCTAAATCAAATTGGAATATCCACATAGCGGCTAAGGCCACGGCGATGGCTTCGCAGGTGGCCGGCAAGAACCCGAGGCGTAAGGCGACAGTGCCTTGCTGGGCTAACTTTTCACGGTCTAGCCCTAAGCCGGCTTTCATCAGAATTACCATGACGGCAATGACCCGCAGAGAATTGGCGGCGTCTAGCACTCCAGGGCTGAGCACGTTGGCGGCTTGGGGGCCGAGAAAAATACCCGCGAGAACCATACCAACTAGGGCTGGGATTTTTAGCCGACGGGCGATTTGTCCGGTGAAAAAGCCTGCAAGGAGAATCCAGATGATACTTTCTAGCATTGAAACGGATAGGTGACCAGAGCAGTCCAACCATACCGTTCTTCTAGAAAGTTCTTATCCCTTGTAATGGCCCCCCGCCATCATCAGGTCTACGAGACCATTGACCATGCGATCGCAACTCAACGGCACAATATCCTTACCCCCCATGAGCTCCTGCACAATCAGGTAGTGCACCATTGAGCCTGAAAACACACGAGCAGCAATTTCTGGGTCTGAAAACTCTAACTGGGGATGGGCTGTGAAATAAGCCGCCATCTTATCTAACATCGGTTTGCTAATCTCACGGACAAACGTCTGAGCTAGCTCGGGAAACTGCTCAGACTCACCAATAATCAGCCGCATCAGCGTCAGAAACGGTTTATTGTTAGAGGCCTCGTTGAGCATTGACATGGCTATTGCCCGGAGAACCTCCTCAGGTGAGGACGGTGCCTTGTCTCCGCTCGGCAAGCTCAGCATCATGCGATTACTTTTATGCAACAACTGGTGCACCAGGGAGACAAAAAGCCCTTCTTTATCTTGTATATAGCTGTAGTGCGTCGGTGTTGATACCCCTGCTGCCTTAGCGATACGGGTCATACTCGCCGACGCATATCCCTGGGTCGTAAACACCTGAAAGGCTCCTGCCAAAATGGCATTCGCTTTATCAGCTTTAGGGTCTGAGTCAGCAGATGGGACAACGGGATTCACTCACGCGGCTCCGTGCGCAGAACTTAATTCTACTAAACGGTGTTGACTATCCAGTAGACTTTACTAAACGGTTTAGTAAAATATAGCTATGACAAGTGGCAAAGGCTCTATGAATTTAACTGTGTTAAGTCATCAACGAATTATTGAGAAGCGCCGCTGGTGGATACTTCTAGGAGCAGTTGTCTTAGGCGTCATGGGGGTAGCGGCGTGGCGCGGTTTGCCCTTCCCAGGACAGCGAGAAGACTCGGTAGACGTTGCAGTACTGCCTGAAATTACAACCGTAACCGCCCTGGGTCGCCTGGAGCCAGAGGGAGAAATTATCCAGCTAACAGCGCCCACCTCTGCCCAAGAAAGTCGGGTGCAAGAGCTTTTGGTCACAGAGGGCGATGTTCTAGAACAGGGGCAAGTGATTGCAATTTTAGACAATCGCGATCTATTGCAGGCAGCATTGCAAAAGGCCGAGCAGCAGGTGAAAATCGCCCAATCTCAGCTGGCGCAAGTGCAGGCCGGTGCTCAAACAGGCGACCTCCAGGCTCAGCGAGCGGAAATTGCCCGTCTAGAAGCCGATCAGGCCGGAAATATTAGCACCCAACGAGCCACCATCGCCCGATTAGAGGCGGAGGTACAAAATGCTCAAATTGAGGCCGAGCGTTATGAATCGCTCTTTCAGCAGGGGGCGATATCCGAGTCGGAGCGGGATGCTAAACAGCTGACCTACACCACAGCTAAGCGACAGCTGCAAGAAGCCCAGGCCGCACTTACTCAGATCGAATCGGCAGGACAGGAGCAAATTATCCAGGCTCGTGCCAGGTTAGACAGCCTGGCGGAGGTACGTCCGGTGGATGTAGCCACAGCCGAAGCGGAGGTGCAATCTGCGATCGCAACCGTCGCCGAAGCCAAGGCGAACCTGGATAAAACCTACGTCCGTGCTCCCCTAAACGGTCAGGTACTCAAAATCCACACCCGGTCGGGAGAAACCATCGATAGCGAAGGAATTGCCACCCTTGGACAAACCGCACAAATGTTTGTGGTTGCAGATGTTTACCAGGACGATATTACAAAGATTGAGCCCGGTCAGCCGGTGACCGTTACTACGCCGGTTTTAAGCACTGAGCTACAGGGCACGGTCCAGCGCATTGGTCTACAGGTTGAGGCCCAAGAGGTGATCAATGAAGACCCCGCTGCCAATATTGACGCCAAAGTGGTTGAAGTACACATTCAGTTAGATGAGACTTCTCGCGACATTGTTGCTGGGCTGTCTAATTTGCAAGTGACCGCCACCATCGAAATTGAATAAATTTTCTTGTTGCCGACGTCCATCCCACGTCGTGTAGGGACGTTACAAGGAACGTACCTACGGGAACCAAATCCCCATTGATACGAAGAACCCAATCAAAATTGTCAAATCTCTCCAAGAACGAACGGCCCTGGGTTTGCTGCAGTGGAAGCACGATCCGGTGCGACTGCTGACTGCGATCTCAGGTATCTCCTTTGCCGATGTGCTGATCTTTATGCAACTAGGCTTTTCCGATGCGCTCTACAAAACCAATACCCAATATCCCCGAGCCATCAAGGCAGACATTGTTCTCATTAGCGCCCAGGCCAAGAACTTTGGCCAGCTGCGTACCTTTTCTCGACGGCGACTATACCAGGCGCAGGATGTGACCGGTGTGGCCACTGCCGATGCGATGTACGTAGGCTCTGTCGATTGGCGCAATCCTGAAACACGCAAAAAAGCCTCCATGATGATCATCGGTCAAAATCCCAGTCAACCGGCCTTTGACCTGCCCGAAATCAATGCCAAGATTGCTGATACGCGGCTGCCCTATCACGTTTTATTTGATCGCTCATCGCGGGGTGACTATCAGGAACTCATTGACACGGTAGAAGCAGGACAGCCCGCCAATACTGAAATTGGCGTTAACACGGTCACAGTCTCAGGCTTATTTTCGGTTGGAGCCTCCTTTGCCGATGATGGAGCATTAATTACCAGCGAGCAGAACTTTTTGAGGTTGTTTCCCAGACGTGAGCCAGGAGCCGTCAGCCTAGGGTTGTTAAATGTGGAACCTGGGTATGACATTGAACAGGTGAGAGAACAGCTCATTGCTCGGATGCCAGACGATGTTTTAGTGCTTACCCGTGACGGCTATGTTGACTTTGAACTTAATGAGATTCAATCGAGTTCTGCCATTGGGTTTGTGTTTGGCCTAGGCACGGCGATGGGCTTTATTGTCGGTGTAGTGATTGTTTATCAGGTACTCTCCACCGATGTGAATAGTCACCTGGCTGAGTATGCCACCTTTAAGGCAATGGGCTATCGCAACAGCTATCTCTTGGGCGTAGTGTTTGAAGAAGCTCTGATTTTATCGCTGCTGGGCTTTTTTCCCAGTTTGTTAATAGCCATCGGGGCCTATCAGCTCACAGCGGCAGCCACGGCGCTACCCATTACCATGCCAGTTAGCCGCACGTTCCTAGTATTTTTTCTGACATTGATAATGTGTAATGCGTCGGGTGCGATCGCAACTCGTCGTCTCCAGGCCGCCGACCCCGCCGATATTTTCTAGTTGTTAGTCTCTATTTTTATCATTATGGCTGCAGCACCGTCTATTTCTGTTCATCAACTTAACCACTACTTTGGTTCTGGTCAGCTGCGCAAGCAGGCCCTGTTTGACATTAATCTAGAAATTGCCGCCGGTGAAATTGTGATTATGACCGGCCCCTCTGGCTCTGGAAAAACCACCCTGCTAACGCTTATTGGTGGGCTGCGCTCGGCCCAGACCGGCAGTCTAAATGTTGTTGGTCATGAGCTATGTGACGCCAACGAACAGGCCCTGGTCAAAGCCCGACGCAACAACGGCTATATCTTTCAGGCCCACAATCTACACGGTAGCCTTACCGCGCTAGAAAACGTGCAAATGGGTCTGGAAGTACAGGGCACGTATACCAAGGACGAGCGCCACCGTCGTGCGGCAGCAATGTTAAAACAGGTCGGGTTAGAAGACAGGGTGGATTATTATCCAGCCGATCTGTCTGGGGGGCAAAAGCAAAGGGTTGCCATTGCCCGCGCTCTGGTCAGTCATCCCAAAATTGTGCTCGCGGACGAACCCACCGCCGCCCTTGATAAAAAATCTGGCCGCGATGTCGTAGACATTATGCATAACTTAGCCAAACAACAGGGCTGTACCATTCTGCTAGTCACCCATGACAACCGTATTTTAGACATTGCCGACCGCATCATCTATATGGAAGATGGCCGTTTGTCTAAACAGCCAGAAGATTAGATGGCATGCAGTAGTTTGCTAGAACACGTATTGTCCACAGAAAAGATGAAAAACTATGGATAGCCAACCGTAGGCAACTTGATAAAGGTCGGAGCTTTGACAGTTCTCTAGTCTGTAAGTTCAGTTAGATGTTCTAAAAAATGTCTAATGTCTTGTGAAATTAATTTTAAGGCTTGCAAAGCTATATCTATATTAGGTTCTAGCTGCCTTGGCTGAATATCAGTCCCATAGGCGTGACGAAACATGTGCCTAAAGCTTCGTAGTTGGTTCAACAGATCGAACGACTCGTCAGACAAGAACGCTGGTCGAATACCATCTACCGGCTGACTTAGTCTTAGTAGTAAAATTCGATGCCATTCACCGGTCGTATCAATTCGATTCTCAAAGGTATTCGCAATCAGCTTTAGCAAGTCTTCGATGGAGCAATATAGATTGTGAATCTGATATGCCACACTATCTAGCTGTGCTGGTGTATCCAGACCTTCTTCAACCCTTGCCTGCAAGCGCTCACTGACTTTTTCAATCAGTCGCCACTGTCCTTTGATTTCTGCAGTGAGTCCGGCGAGTCGTTCACGCTCCATGGCATTCCTAGGCGACGAATCTTATCAGCAAAATGACACTGGTCTAAGGGTATTACATCCACATCACGATTCAGGTACAACGATAGATAGCCCATCAAACCGAAAATATTCCCCGTTTCCCAGGTATCCACGGCTATGTCGATATCTGATGATTGGGTAAAGCGACCCGGCTGAGTCACCGATCCAAATAGGTATCCACGGGAAATTCCATAGTCGAGCCCGTGCGCTTGTAGCCATGCTAATGCTAGCGGCAATAGTTGCTGCCGTTCCCTTTCGTTTTGTTCTTTTTCTCGAGCTAGTCTGGCATCTAGCAGCGGTGTTGGAAATGCCATGGATAACTAGATCCAATTTCAAATGACATTCCTACCCTAGCTCAAGTTCAACATGGGCTAGGCTCCAAAGGTTTAGTGTGGTCTGGCCACGCTTCGGGAAAACATATGCTGAGCTGTCCTGCCCCATAGACGTGATCTTGACCAGGCGCATAGCTACTGGGTGGGCTACTTACGTTTTCCTTACATAACCCAAACTCACGGCTTGATATAGGCTACAGCGATTCTCTGGCTCCGTTAGGCAGATGGACTAGGCTGAAAACCGAAAATGCCCAGTGAATAACTGAAGTAGATACTTGGATAGCCGCTTACCTGATGCCATGAACTCCCTTCAAGATATTTTTATCTCCTACGGACGGACGGACAGCAAGCAGTTTGTCAAACGGCTGAACGACCGTCTGGTGGCTCAGGGGTATACCGTATGGTTTGATTTTGATGCTATTCCCCAGGGTGTGGACTATCAAAAACAAATTAATGATGGCATCGAGAAAGCGGACAATTTTGTCTTTGTCATTTCCCCCCACGCGACCAAATCTTCCTACTGTCGCAAAGAAATTGAGCGGGCTGTTGCCCTCAATAAGCGGCTGGTACCCATTATGCATGTGGAAGAAATATCGCAGGAACTGTGGCAGCCCCGCCATCCTGACGGCACTGATGAAGATTGGGCAGCATACCAAGCTAGCGGTGAACATTCTTGTTTTACCCACATGCACTCTGAAATTAGCAAAATTAATTGGAATCAGGTAAATTTTGCCGATGAAAGCAACTTTGAGTCAGCGTTCCAAGCCTTAGTTGAGCTATGTGAGCAAGAACGAACCTATGTCCATCAACACACGGTACTGCTAACCAAAGCCTTAGACTGGGACCGCAACCAACAGCAAACCCGATATTTGCTAGTTGGAGAAGAGCGTCAGCAAGCAGAAGAGTGGTTGCGGAAACGCTTTCAGGATAAACAGGCTCCCTGTACTCCCACCGATCTGCACTGTGAATTTATCATTGCTAGCATTAAAAATGCTAACAACTTGATGACCCAGGTGTTTCTCTGCCATGCGGAGGAGGACCAGACCCTGGCAGAGCAGATTCGGCGAGGGCTCATGAGAGACGGAATTACCGCCTGGACTCACCGTAGCGACATTGAGTTTGGGAGCGATTTTCAAACGGCTATGGCCCGTGGTATTGAAGAGGCCGATAATGTTGTCTTTTTACTATCGGCCCATTCTCTAGCTTCGCCCTACTGCCAACAAGAACTAGATCATGCCCTTGCCTCAAATAAGCGGATTATACCGATGCTGGCAGGAACTGTAGCTCCAGAACAAATTCCAGCATCGCTCCAGACCCGGCAATACATTGATTTAACAGATAACCTCACTGAGGATAGCTATCAACAGGATGAGGGCAATCTGCTGCGTCTCTTAAAACAGGATGCCGCTTATTATAATGAACATAAAATACTGTTGACGAAAGCGTTGAAGTGGGAGAGGCAGCAGCGTAATCCTTGCATTTTGTTACGGGGCTACGAGCTACAGCATGCCTTGACGTGGCTAAAGCTGACAACGCAGTACCCCGAGCATGGGCCTATACCTCTACAGCATGAGTTCATTACGGAAAGTGAACGACAGCCATCGGGGGTTTCGTTAGATGTGTTTATCTCCTATTCGCGAGCTGATGCTGACTTTGCCCGTCAGTTAAATGATGGACTACAGCGTCAGGGAAAACGCACCTGGTTTGATCAAGAAAGCATTGCCTCAGGAGCAGACTTTAGAGCAGAAATTTATCGAGGTATTGAAGCATCGGACCACGTCTTGTTTATTCTGTCTCCTAGTTCGGTTAAGTCGCCCTATTGTGCGGATGAGGTGGAGTATGCAGCGAAGTTAAATAAGCGGATTGTAACGGTGCTCCATCGCCCAGTAGAGACAACAGACTTACATCCGCAGTTAAAGAACGTTCAGTGGCTCGATTTTCAAGACAATGATGCTGACTTTGCGGCCAACTTTAAGGAGCTGCTCCTAACCCTGGATACTGACCCGGAGTATTTACAAGCCCATACTCGCTTATTAATGCAGGCACTTACTTGGGAAGAAAAGGCCCGGCGGGAGAGTTTATTGCTGCGGGGTGATGAACTCAAAGAGGCAGAACAGTGGCTACTCAAGGCGTCTGGAAAGCAGCCTAGCCCCACGGAGTTACAGGGAATCTATGTGGCCTCGAGCCGGGATTTAATCAACGCTGACCAAAAGAAAGAGGCAAAGCGACAGAGGAGATTAGTCGGGACATTGGGCGGGCTATTGACAATGGCAATATCAGGCTTCGGCATTGCCGTCTGGCAATATGGAGTGGCGACAACACAGAAAAATAGAGCCGAAGCGGCCCAACAGCGGGCGGAGATCGGGGAGCAAGCGGCCCAGGCTCGGCTGCTAAGTTATGACAAACCAGTGGATGGACTGGTGATGGCCATGCAGGTGGTCGGTGAGAGCCAACACAGTTTGAATCGAGTGCTGAATTCTGCCCAGTTTGCGCTGGCCGATTTGTTGAAAAATCCGATGGAAGTCAATCTTTTAGAGGGGCATACTCAGGCTGTCATTGCGATCGCAACTAGCCCAGACGGTAACCAGATTGCCAGCAGTAGTGAAGACGGGACTGTGCGCATTTGGGACCTGGAGGGCAACCTGGTGGTTCAGCCCCTGCAAGGACATACAGGCTATGTCAATGCCATTGCGTTTAGCCCAGATGGACAGTATCTGGTAACAGCCAGCTCAGACAGAACGTTACGCCTGTGGGACCTCACTAACAGCAACGACTCGCCCAGGATTTTTGAAGGCCATCAAAACAAAATAACATCGGTGGCCTTTAGCCCCGACGGCGAGCAAATTCTCAGCGGCGGTGATGACGGCATGAAGCTATGGAACCGTCAGGGTAGCGTAGTTAATGGATTTACCACACTTGCAGGTAAACAAGTAAATTCCGTTGCGTTTCTCCCCAATAATCAAACCATTGTCAGTGCGTCAGGAACAACGGTACAGTTTTGGGATCGGACGGGTAAATTATTAGGAACACCGGTCAACAAAGCTGGAGAGTCAATCACAGAATTACATGCGTGGGCCGTCAATACTGTGGCGGTTAGCCCCAATGGAAAATTTCTAGCAACCACGGGCAACGACAGTTTTATTAAGCTAATCGATGTGGAAACTAGGCAGGTGCGGAAAACGTTTCAGGAAGATGTGGAGGCGGTGGGGAAAATCGCCTTTGATGCTGAGAGTGAGCGGGTTGCGATCGCACTGGAAAACAGTATAAAAATTCGGAATTTACAGGGCGTTCCGATAAGTTCTCAAAACTTTGGCAACCACCAAGGCAACATTAGCGCAGTAGCCTGGCATCCAGAGTTGCCTGAGACTCTTATCACTGGCAGCTGGGATACAACGGTACGTCTCTGGGATACTACCCAGCTCACCGACCGCTATCCTAGGGCTAACGCTGAAACAGATTGG
>CALBPH010000772.1 GCA_937899365.1 uncultured Leptolyngbya sp. | reverse complement strand
CCACCGACCTGCCTAAAACCCTCAAAGCAACGGTGCATGACATTCGCAATATGCTCGCAGCTGACCGGGTAGGCCTATTCCAGTTTGATGTGGCCGCCAACTACAGCGTTGGCGAATTTGTCGTCGAAGACGTGGCCCCCGGTGTATTTTCCGCCATGGCAGCCCAGGTCCAAGATCACTGCTTTGCCGAAGACCAGGCCGAAAACTATCGCCAGGGGCGCTACTGGGTAGTCAACGATATCAACAGCTTAAATTTACCCGACTGTCTGGTGGAACTACTGTCCCAGCTCCAAGTGCGGGCTAGCGTCGTGGTGCCCCTGCTCAAGGGCGACATCCTTTGGGGGTTGTTCTGCATCCATCAATGTACAGGACCGCGCCAGTGGCAAGACGCTGAAGTGGAGTTTGTCCATCGCATCGGGGCCCAGCTGAATCTAGCGTTGCAGCAGGGCGACTATTTAGAACAGCTACAGGCTAAAAACGCAGCCCTGACAGAAATTGTTTTAGAGGTGCAAAAAGCCGCTGACCAAGTGGGGCAAACCTCAGAACTTAACGAGGTATCCATTAGCCGCCAAACGACCGCCCTAGCCCAGGTGCTAAGACGAGTACGGGATCTGATGAGCCTCTCCGAAGGTGTGGTGGGCGATGCCCAACAGGTGGAAGCTGCGGTACAGCAAGCTAACCAAACGGTACAGGTGGGTGATACCGCCATGAACCGGACAGTGGATGGCATCATGACCATTCGCTCCACCGTGGCCGATACCAATCAGCGAATCAAGCGATTGAGTGAATCCTCCCAGAAAATTTCCAAAGTGGTTAGCCTGATCAGCCACTTCACCACCCAAACCCAGCTGCTGGCGCTAAATGCATCCATCGAGGCCACCCGTGCAGGTGAGTACGGTCGGGGGTTTGCGGTCGTTGCCGATGAGGTGCGATCGCTAGCGCGTCAGTCCGCCGAAGCCGCCACCGAAATTGAGCAGCTAGTCCAAGAAATCCAAGTTGGTACCGCCGAAGTATCCACCGCCATGGAAACCGGCATTCAGCAGGTGGCCGAAGGCACCCATCTGTTAAAAGATGCCCGACACAACCTGACGGAAATTGTAGAAGCCACCAGCCAAATCAGCGGCCTGATCGAAGAAATCACCCAAACCACCCACAAACAAGCCGACGAAGTCAAAAGTGTCACCGTTACCGTAACAGAAGCCACCGAAACCGCTGGTCAAACCGCTAAAAATTCAGAGCAACTGACCCAGTCAATTCATCAACTCCTGACAACGGCTAAGGCACTTCAGGCTAGTACGGGCACTTAAATGCCTCGAGCAAGGTCAATTTTTGCAGCAGTTTCCCATTACATCGCATCTACCCAAAAACGCGACAGACCATGGGAAAACCGCTGCAAGCTTTCTGAATGTCATCACACTGTTGATTCCCGCCCACCATGACGTCTGATTCTGTGCGTTCGGTACCATCCTATTTTTTGCAAGAGGCCTCTGAATTACTTCAGCAAATGGATAGTGAACTCCAAACTCTTCAACAAGAGTTTGGAGTCCAAAAAGTCTATGCCCTGATGCGTATTGCCCATACCCTAAAGGGGGCGGCCGCCAGTGTGGGATTAGACCATATCAAAACCACCACCCATGCCCTAGAAAACGTGTTTAGAGCCCTGTGTGGTCCAAATGCTACCTTAACCCCCGCCATAGAATCACTGATTTTTGAAGGGTATGGCTGTTTGCAGCTGCTGCTGTCTGCTCAAATAGCAGACGCCCACATCGATGAAGCCAGTATTGTTGACCGCATGGCCGATGTCGTCTCTAAGCTAGAAAAGCACCTGGGTAAGCGGTTTGGACAAGACGGCTATCTGCCCACATCAAATGAGTTGGGTGTGGACATCACCCAGTCTGTTTTTGAAAAAGGCGTCACCAAACGCCTGCAAGAGCTAGAAAATGCCCTCAAAAAACCTGACCCAGCGACCCTAACCAACCTACTACGCGCCCATGCAGATGTGTTTAGCGGCTTAGCCGAGTCATTTAATCTACCAGGGTTTGGCTCGATTGTTCAAACCACCCTAAAAGCCCTAGATTGCCGACCTGAACTGGCTGTACAGATTGCCGAGATTGCTCTAACAGACTATCGTGCTGGTCAACGCCTCGTATTGGAAGGAGATCGCACCCAAGGCGGTGAGCCCAGTCTCATGCTCCAAAAGTTGGCCACGTCACCCAAATCGTCTAAAAATAACTGGCTTGGACAGGTTTGGAACGTCCTCAACCAGCCCATACCGGGGACAGCCCCCCAGGCCAGAAAACCGTTAACATCAGCCCCCAATCCAGCTACCACCAATGAGGGGGCACGGGGGAAAGTATTTGATGATTTATTTACAACAGCCCCTGCCGACAGTCTCGATGCCGTAGCCGATGGTCCCCTACTATCGGACTTTCCCAAACAAAAGGTATCGTCTCTCTCCGTCACCTCACCCAGCGTTACCACCAGCCCCGGTGTCTCCAATCTCAAGGTATCCGTTGATCATCTCGAACAGATCAACTATGCCATTGGCGATCTCCTCACTCAACAAAACCGACAGGCACTTTACAATAGCCAACTAACCACCACCGTCAAAGCGTTGCTCACTCGCCTTGAGCAACAACAACAGCAGCTAGACCAGCTGCAAAGTCAGGCAAAATCCGGTGCTACTGCTATCCCTCAAACCCAGGCATCTGAACACCAGTTTGATACCTTAGAACTTGACCACTACAGCGAACTACAGCTGCAAATACAAGCCTCTCTAGATGCCATGGTGCAGCAAATAGAAAGCGCTGAAGCCATTGAGTTGTTTGTTCGTCAAAGTTCCCAGACCCTAGAAAAACAGCAGCGGCTAGTCAAAACCCTACGAGAAACCCTGGTTAAGGCCAGAATGCAGCCCATCAATAATGTATTCGAGCGATTTCATCAGGTTTTGGGGCGCTTACAGGCACAGCAAGGCAAGCCAGTCGAGCTAAAGATTGAGGGGAGCCAGGTCCTGGTGGACAAGATGATTGTCGATAAGCTGTACGACCCCCTATTGCACCTGGTTCGCAATGCATTTGACCACGGTGTTGAAACATCGTTGGAGCGTCAACACCGTGGTAAACAAAGCAAGGCCCAGATTCAGCTATCGGCCAGACAGGAAGGTCAGTATTTGAGTATTAGTGTCCAAGATAATGGTCGTGGTCTTGATCTTGACGCCATTCGCCAAAAGGCTATACACAGTCAGCTAATTGCTCCGACACAGTCATTAACGCCAGCTGAAATTGCAAATTTAATCTTTGAGCCAGGGTTTTCAACGGCAGATCAGGTCAATGAGCTCTCCGGGCGAGGTTTTGGGCTCGACGCGGTACGGGCCCAGATGCAGGCCCTGCAGGCAAGGGTAACGGTCACCCACCAACCCGATGAAGGAACCTGTTTTACCCTAGAAATACCCACCACCTTAACCATTGCCAAACTGTTGGTCTGTCAAGCTGGTGAGACGTTATACACCTTCATGACCGATGCTATTGAGCAGATCATAATTCCTAAACCTGGGCAGCTCAACACCCGCAATGGCAGTAAAGGCCTAAGCTGGCAGTTTGCCGGAGAAGAACAGCTAGTACCCGTGATTTCCCTGTCAGAGGCGTTGAGCTATAGCGCTACGCTTCCCCGTACCCACTGGCAAGAAACAAAGCCAACCACCGATATGGCCAGTCCCATTATCTTGATGCGCCATAAAGGTAACTTCTTGGGATTAGAGTGCCATCAGCTCTTGGGCGAGCAAGAGCTAGTTATTCGCTCCATTGGGGAAATAGACTCCGCCCCCTCCTATCTCTACGGCTGCAGTGTCCTCCCCGATGGTCGCCTTAGCTTGGTCATCGACGGAGCTGCGCTTACCCTAGACGTTTTGCAGCGGTCAATGCAATCATCAAATCGGGCAACCCCGTCTAAATCGGGTCGAAAACCGCAGCCATCTGTCTCAATAAAGCGTTCAATCCTGGTTGTTGATGACTCGATTACCGTCCGTAACACCTTGGCCCAGGGACTACAAAAAGCTGGCTTTTTAGTGCTTCAGGCCAAGGACGGGGGCGAAGCGCTCCAAAAGCTAGAAACAGAACAGGTCATGGCTATCCTATGCGATCTAGAAATGCCAGGAATAAATGGGTTTGACTTTCTTAGGGCGCGTCAGCGCACACCCCACATTGCCTCAATTCCCACAATTATGTTGACCTCTCGCACAGGTGACAAACATCGCCAGCTGGCTAAAGAGCTAGGGGCCACTAACTACATGACAAAACCATATCTAATACCCCAGCTTTTAGAAGCCATCAACAGCGCCATAGGGCTAACCGTCTAACCGTCAGCACGAGCCCACACACCTCAGAACACTTATGAAAAAAAATACACCAGAGACCGAAAAATTTATCACCTTTGAAGTCGCTGACTACTGGTTTGTTCTACCGATGGCTGCGGTACTAAAAATTGTTAATTGCCCCCCTCCCAGTCAGGGGGGGACCGTTGGCATTGGTTTAGTGCAGTTGGGCTCCCACACCATTCGCTTGCTCAATTTACATCAAGAGTTTGGTCGCAGTGCCGATACGATCCCACAACAAGCTCCCTTTTTGGTGGTAGTACGCAATCCCCAAAAAGAGCTATGGGGTATTGCCTTAGACGTGCCTCCTGACCTGATCGAGCTGCCACTGACCACATTTAAGCCCGTATCCCTGGAACCCCCGTTTGACCATAAGACAAATTGGATCAGTCACATGGCCATCATATCCGACAAAGAAGCGGATCGGACGCTGCTGCTGCTGGATGTGCATGCAGTATTTCAGCATCGGATAGTGCCGCAACCGGTCAGTCCTTAATATCTGGTGTTGTTAGTCCTTAAGATGCTGTTCCATGGTCTATCTAGGGGATCGGTTTATCCTCTAAATCAGCAACAGCTGATCTCTTAACTGGAGAACCTTAACAAGACCAAATTGAGAAATCTATACGTTCCCATTCAGAGGTCACATTGGTGGATAGTGCTGTTGTATTACCTTTACAACAGCCCTATTTTGATCCTGGCTTATTTTTGTTGATCAGTTTAGGAGCGATCTCCTTGATACCCCATCCGTAAATAAGCGGAATGATACCCAATCCCACAGATCGGTAAGATTTCGGATGCCTTTATGGGAAGACTCCTGGGCAGAATTATGATTGAGCCCATCTAAGCTTAGGGTATTGAAAAAGTATGTCGTCCATGCCGGTCATTATCGATTTAGACAAAAGAATTCAACACAGCAAAGACCGACAGTTTACAGGGATTCTATCGATCCAAGCTGAAGCTCAGACTCCATGGCATTTGTACTTTCTAGCTGGACAAATTGTTTGGGCTAATACCAAAAGACAGGCAAAACGCCGCTGGCATCGACAACTCCTACAGCATTGCCCGGAGCTTATCCAACAAAAAACCAGCTCAGATCAAGTCTTGACTTACCAGGCTTTAGCCAAATCAGTCATGCGCAAGAAATTTAGTCGTGAGCATTTTTCTGAGCTGGTAGCAGGCTGCATCTCAGAGATTTTATTTGACATTATTCAACAGGGGACCCTCAATTTTCAGGCATCGAGAAAGCTATTAATCCATAAAGCAATCCCCCGTGACGCAGCTAAATTTCCCTGTATTGGGCTACAACATATCCAACTTTGGGAACACGCTCAGCAAGAGTGGCAACTTTGGGAACAATCAAAATTAATTGATATTTTACCTAATCAAGCTCCCGTTATTACAGAGCCTAAGAGCTTGCGAGAACGAACATCTTTGGCCATGTTTCGGGCATTAACAGGGTTGGTAGACGGTCAACAAACCCTTAGGGACCTAGCCTTAAGGGTTAGGCAGCCCCTAGTTCCCTTAACCCTATCAGTCCTACCCCACATCCGTAATGATTTTATCCGCATGGTGGATGTCGACACCCTAGAGGATACTCCGGATTCTATTAGTCGCCCCTCCCCGTCTTATCAGATTCGTTCTGATGCCGACATTCGCTCCCAAAGCGCTGTTATACCAAAGTCTCAACCCCTGGCTTCTCCCCCTCCAAAACTATCCCCCAATGGACCAACGGTTCTTTACATCGATGATAGTCCAACAGATAGTGAGACAATGGCCCAAATTATTCAAGCTGCCGGATACCGTTACGTTAATATCGCGGACCCTCTCCAGGCCTTGCCCCAGCTGCTTGAAATTAAACCTCAGCTGATATTTCTAGATCTAGTCATGCCAGTTGCTAATGGATATGAGCTATGTGCCCAGATTCGACGGATCTCTGCCTTTCGAGAAACACCCATTGTCATTGTGACCAACAACGATGGCATTGCGGATCGAGTACGGGCCAAGGTGGTAGGTGCCTCGGGTTTTATGGGAAAACCAATTAAACAACAGCGGGTTCTAAAGGTATTAAAAAAATATACTCAAGCCCATAGGACAACGACAGTCAATATGCGTCAGCATTCTAAACTGTCGCCCTCAACCTGACATGCCGCATCAGATGCCTGTTTAAAAAATATCGAAACCCACCCACTAGAAAATATTGAGAGGTTCTATGGTAACTGCTTTGATTGTAGAAGACAGTTTAACGGATAGAGAACGATTAACCCAGTATCTCCAGCAGTCAGGAATAACCGTTGTAGGCGTTCAAAGTAGTGAGGAAGCCCTACTTAAGGTTCTAGCCAAGCGGCCTGACATGGTTTTTTTAGATGTGGTGCTGCCAGGACAAAGTGGCTTTGAATTCTGTCGCGATTTAAAGACCAATGAACAGACCCAGGGTATTCCTGTTGTTATCTGTTCGACTAAAAGTACAGAAGCCGACAAGCTTTGGGGGTCAATGCTAGGGGCCGATGCTTACCTGAGTAAACCCGTAGATCAGCAACAACTTGCGGCAACGATTCAACAAGTAATGCGTTAAGGAGCCCGTGGTATGACATCCGCTATCAGCGTATTAGAATCATCTCTTAAGACTATCTCTGCCTACAGCGATCCTCTGGGATTAGAGCCCATTCCCGATGATACGCGCCAGCGTTTTCTGCGGTTTAAACTGTCTGGGGTCAATGAGTCGTTGCTGCCGTTACAGGATATTGCAGAGGTAAAGCAGTTAACCACAGTGGATATCTTACCGGTTCCAGAAATTGCCAACTCTGTTTTGGGGGCGTGTAACTGGCGTGGTGAGATTCTCTGGCTAGTGGATTTAAATGCGCTGATCGGGGAGCCTTCTCTGTGGGACCAGGCCCCGCTCTTAGAACAGCCAACCGCCATTGTGGTGCAATCAGCACAGCATTCGATTGGGTTAGTTGTAGAACATGTGGATGATGTAGAACTGATTGAGCCTGGGCTGATCGATCAACAAACTGAGCTCTCTTCGCCCACATTGGCTCCCTATGTAGCCGGTTATTTACCAGAGCATAAAGGGATGGTTTTAGATGTTGAGGCGATTGTTGAACACTTTCTTCAGGTGTCATCTTAATCGCTCCGTTGGGTTGAGCATATCTATAGTTCAGCACATTCAATCGTTATTTTGTCGATTTATTGAGGTCTCTCCATGTCAAATGTTGCTAACACTAGCCCAGAAAAACACTCTGAAGAGTTGGAAAACACCCTCGAGCTAGATTTTTTTGAAAATACAGAGTCTGCTGAGCTAACGCTACCTGGGGAAGAACTCGATTTGTCCAGTCAGTCGTCTGGGGAGGATGTCTTAGAGACGCCCACTGAGACAATCACTGCCCTGCCGCTGGCTGTGGAGTCGGTACCATTTCCCATAGGTTTGGGGCGACGACCGTTTGCGATCGCAAACACCATGGCCCAAGCCACCGACCTCGAAAACCTCTATCAAATCACCGTCACTCAGCTACGCAAACGGCTAACCGTAGATCGAGCCTTAGTCTACCAGTTTCAGTCTGAAACCCACGGCACCGTCATCGCCGAATCCCTTATCGCCGACTATCGTCCAGCCTTGGGGCAGGCCATCGCAGCTCTGGCCTTTGGTGCGCCCAACGCCAAAAGCTATGAACAACAGTCAATTATTAACGTTGCTGACACCGCTGATGCTGCCATAACCCCCTATCAGATGCAGCTATACCAGCACTTTCAGGTGCAAGCATCTATGAGCCTACCCATTTTCCTAGAAAATCGACTATGGGGACTGTTGGTGATTCAAAACTGCACGACACCACGACAGTGGAACAACGATGAAATTGCCCTACTCTACCAGGTAGGAACTGAATTAACCCTCAATCTCCAATCCCATGAGCTAAGGCAACAAGGTCAGCAAGAGGTAATCCGAGATCAACTGCTGACGGTGCTAGTCAACAATATTCGCGAAGCCTCCGATATCCATCAGGTATTTGAGTCCACCACCCGCTCTATCCGACACTATCTCCACACCGATCGCGTGGCGGTTTTTCAATTTCACCCAGCCACTCACCACGGCAGCGGTGAAATCATTGCCGAAAACGTCAGCGCCGATGTGGTGTCAGCTAAAGACGTCCAGATCAAAGATCACTGCTTTGGTGGCAAGATGGCCGAAGCCTATCGCCAAGGACGTTTCTGGGCCGCCGCAGACATTTATGAGCAGGGCCTCCCCCCATGCCATATCGATATCTTGGCCCAGTTTCAAGTACGAGCCAATTTAGTTGTACCATTGCTCAAAGCCGGTCAGCTCTGGGGACTATTTTGCATTCACCACTGTGTTGGCCCTCGCCAGTGGAAAGACACTGAAATTGCCTTTGTCCAAAGAATTGCCGCCCAGCTAAATGTAGCGTTGCAGCAGGCCGAATACCTCGAACAGGTTAACGAGAAAAATCACCAGCTTGAACAAAT
>CALBPH010000771.1 GCA_937899365.1 uncultured Leptolyngbya sp. | reverse complement strand
CGTGTCGGATGGAAACGTTGAAGCAACGATCACCTCGTTTGAAATGATGATAATTTGTTCTTGAATCGATTGGTTAATTTGAGTTAAAAACTCATTCCCAAGGGGGCTGCCGACTAGAATGCTCCCGATTGTACCCTGATTATCTTCAATGGGTGCTGTACCGATTAAAATAGGTGGCTCGCCACTTTTGGCCCTAATAAAAGCAGTGCTCTCTGGCCCCTGAGTTATCTGGCTCTTCGCTTGTTTTGTCTGTGGATCTTTGCCTAACGTTGTCGTGTCTTGAATAGTTAGTAGTAATTGATTATTTTGATTAATAATAGTAATTATATTGGCATTTAAAATGCTCTTTAGGGGTGAGATCACCTGCTGAAGCTGAAGTCTGTCTTGATTATAAGTTCCTTGGGTAATGGGTTCTTTGATTGATAGTAAATGGGCTTCTTTTTTTAGGGTACTTAGCTCTTGGTCAATCTCTTTTTTTACTAAGGTTGCTAGTTCTGATGCTCGCTTATGCTCACCCTGTTCTAACTTATGGGCTAAAAAATAACCTAATGAGGCCGTACCGACTATCCAAAACCCTAGAAACATTAGGATAAAAGGTACGCTGATTTTTACTGGCAGTGACGCATTTTGATATTTAAGATGGATTTTTTTATAATCTGAGAAACCCATGAACTATAAAGCACTGTGAAGGGAATTTATGTTGAATAAAAGTTGATTTTATTAGTCAATAGTTGTTTTCCTTCTGGTCTTAGTAACGGACTTTAGACCTGACTTAGTTGATGAATAAAACTATTCGTTTAGAGAGAATAATAAGGGTAGGATGTATTAATCTTTTGATGATAAATACTTCTCTATAAAGGTTTAAGGACTAGAGTTTATTTCTTAGGTTCCCATGCTCAAAATAGTTTGTTCAAATCACCATGGTTTTTTGTCTATATTCACCTACGAATAGCTGCTAATTATTTGCTCATCTGTTTTAATAAACGCGGGTAAACCAAGGGAATCCGGAATCATGGAGCGACTGCCAACGTTACACTGACTACTAGCGTTCTGTATTAACTAATGACTCTGCTGGCTCTACGGGACATAAGTAAGGATTTTGGCATTAAAGAAATCCTGCGGGAGGGTAGTTTTAGCATCGAGGAAGGGGACCGGGTGGGACTCATTGGCACCAACGGTTCAGGGAAATCGACGTTGCTAAAGATGATCGCGGGTTTAGAGCCCATCGATAGCGGCGAAATTTGGAAAAATGCCAGCAGCAAAATAGTTTACTTACCCCAGCAGCCAGACCTGGACGAGGAGCTGACGGTTCTAGAGCAGGTATTTGCTGACAGTGGCGATAGCATGGCCCTGGTGCGCGAATATGAGCTGATCTCGGCCCGGTTAGCGGAGGCGACGGGGGATACGGACCAGCTGATGGCGATGCTCTCGCGGGTGTCGCAGCAGATTGACCAGGCCAATGCGTGGGAGCTGGAAACCCAGGCTAAGGTGGTGCTGACTAAGCTGGGGATTGAGGACTTTACGGTTAAGATTGGGACGCTGTCTGGGGGCTATCGAAAACGGGTTGCGATCGCAACTGCCCTGCTGGCCGAACCCGACTTGATCCTGATGGATGAGCCCACCAACCATCTCGATGCCCTATCGGTAGAATGGCTCCAAACCTACCTCAGCCGCTATCAAGGGGCGCTGTTTTTAATCACCCACGACCGCTACTTTCTCGACCAGGTCACCAACCGCATTCTAGAAATCGACCGGGGTGACCTGCTGCCCTATGCCGGCAACTACAGCTACTACCTCGAGAAAAAAGCCGCCCAGGAAGACGCCGCCGTCAGTTCCCAGAAAAAACATGCCGGTGTTCTACGACGTGAGTTGAAATGGCTTCAGCGTGGCGCCAAAGCCCGGAGTACCAAGCAAAAAGCTCGCATTGATCGCATCCGCGATATGCAAAACACCGAGTTTAAGCAAGCCAGAGGCAATGTGGACATCACCACCGCCGGTCGTCGCATTGGCAAAAAGGTGGTCGAGCTAGAAAACGTGACCAAGGGCTACGACGGCCGCACCCTGATCAAGGACTTTTCCTACCTGTTTACCCCAGAAGACCGCATTGGCATTATTGGCCCCAACGGTGTCGGTAAATCGACCCTGATGAATATCATCACCGGTCGAGAGCGGCCCGACTCAGGCACCGTTGAGATTGGTACTACCATTCACATAGGCTACTTTGACCAGTATTCCGACGATGTCAACATCAACGAAGACCAGCGGGTAATTGACTACCTAAAAGATGTGGCCGAGCTAGTGACCACCGCCGATGGCACCGTCATTACCGCATCCAAAATGCTAGAGCGATTTCTATTCCCCCCAGATCAGCAATATGCGCCGATCCATAAACTTTCCGGTGGTGAGCGACGGCGACTCTTTTTGTTGCGAGTGCTGATGCAGGCCCCCAATGTATTAATCCTGGACGAACCCACCAACGATTTGGACGTGCAAACCCTAGGCATTCTAGAAGACTATCTCGAGAGCTTTAACGGTTGTGTAATTGTGGTCTCCCACGATCGGTATTTTCTCGATCGCACGGTTGAAACCGTATTCTCCTTTGAAGGATTAGGCAAGCTCAAGCAGTACCCTGGTAACTACTCAGTTTATTTAGACTATAAAGAAAAAGCCGAGCAAACAGAGAAGCTAAAGCAGGAAGCTGCCGCTAAAAAAGTTGACAAAGCTCAGTCTGCTAACGCTAAGTCCAAAAACTCTTCCCCATCTAAAAAAGTCTCCTACAAAGAAAAGCGTGAGTATGCGTCCCTAGAGGAGAAAATTCCAACCCTAGAAGAAGAAAAAGAGACCCTAGAAAAACAACTCTACACCGACCCACCTAGCGACTATGGCGATATGCAAGCCCTGTCTCAGCGGTTGGCTGACTTGACGACGGAGATCGATGTGGCAACGGAGCGCTGGATGGAGCTAGCAGAGCTGATGGAGTAGGAGAACCTCATCCCTGGGGGGCAAACACCATAGTCGTTGATGATTGTCTGTTGCTCAAGTTCTTCTAAAAAAACTTGCTCTATGGGAGCGTTTGTAGGCCATTAGTGCTTTCTCAAAAACTCTATTTCGGGTACCAGCGGATCGTTGACTACCCCTACGCCCTCATAGCCCCAGCGATCCATCATTTGCTTAAGCTGGGGTTTGGTGATTGCCTCTACTGCAAACCGATTGGCCACCTCAGCCGCATGTTGATTAACATAGCTCAGGGCTTCATGGTCGGCGTTAAATAGCATTAAAAAGCCTTTCGAATCTTGGGTATTACGGGGCTTGGCAGCTAGGTATTGACCATCATGGGTAGAACGGAGGAGATAGTAAGACTGGGTGAACATAGGGTATGAATTGGCTTTATCCCTACGCTAAGAGAAAAACCCCCAATCGCCTACTTGC
>CALBPH010000770.1 GCA_937899365.1 uncultured Leptolyngbya sp. | reverse complement strand
GGGAAGCGGTTTGTTCCAACATCAAGCGCGTGGCAAGGGCAGATTCGTCTCGGCTAAGATGTTTAGAAGTATGGGTGCCGCTACCGACTTTCTTCAAGAGATCCCGAAAAACGTTGCTCATGATGAGACTGGGGGGTTGAGTTAGATGCTGAGAGGGGTCGCCCGGTCTGAGCTAAGCGCCTAGTTTAAGGTCATCAGACTCGGTAAATCATTAAACTTACTGACGCTATCCTCCGCCAGACGTTGGACTAGATCACAAAACTGTCTGACCGGCGGTAACCGTAGCCGAACTTGAGTAGACACCCTAACCACATGACGAGTCAGGACCGGTGCCGCCGAGCAGCGTACGGCCAGGCCGGGGTCGCGACGGCTTTCGGCCAGGGCCGACTGGGGTAACAGGGCAATCATTTTCCCCTGACGCACCACCCCCCGAAAGGCATCCAGGGTGTTGAGCTCTAGGGCCATTTTTAGCTCAGTTTCTGGCACCTGAGATTGGACCAGTCGCTGCATACCATAGCCATCCTTAAACACTACGTGGGGATAACGAGCAATTTCAGCCCATGGCGCCGGACTGTAGCTGGCCAATGGATGATCGGCCGCCATCAGCACTTCCACATGGTCTTCATAGAGGGGAGTGACCGCCATCTCTTGGGAACTGGTTAGCATCGGATTGTGCATCACAATGGCAATATCAACTAAACCATCTCGCAGTACCTTAAGGGACCGATCGCTCCCGAGGGCCGTTACCCGCAGCTGAACCTTGGGATAGCGCTGACAAAATTGGGTAATGATCGGAGGCAAAAAGTGGGAGCACACCGATTGAATTCCGGCCACACACAGCTCTGGTTGCCGACCTTCTAAAAGGTCGGAAATCTCGTTGGTGGCCTGCTTCCACTCCTGACAAATGCGACGTGCCCTGGGCAGAAGACGCTCTCCGCCAATGGTGAGTTTGGCCTGGGCCGTGCGGTGAAACAGGGGCATACCGACATCGTCTTCTAAACCACGGATTTGTCGGCTGACCGTTGACTGGGTGATGCCACATCGACGGGCAGCGGCCTGAAAACTACCGGTTTCGGCAATCGCTAAGAATGCTTGTAGCTGCTCTATGCGCATAGGTTGGCAGAAGATGACGGAGACTGGGGATCAAACGCCCAACACCGCTAAATAAAGTTAGGCTTCTAACACTTTAGACAGACTCACCATCCTATTTGGTGCGACTGACTACCGGTCATGAACCAACTAAGCAAATCTTGTTAAAGAAGTCGGCATTGCTGCACCTCAAGCTGTCGTTATCTGCAAGATACAGACATATGGGTAGGACAGTCAGATTGACCAGGATAAGGATATCCCTGAAAGCCGTAAATTAATACGGCTGCCCTGCCATCAACGCACGTAGTTATTGATGACAATGGACTACGACTAAGCAACCAATAGGAGGGCAAATAGCTAAAACATCAACTGGCCGATGAACCCCTAATACTTTTTAAGTAACCTAACAACTAACGACTAAAAAATAATTAGAACCGTAATTATAAATTTCAAAGGAAAATGTGTTGTTGGGAAATTGACCACGTTAGTAATATACAATCCATTGCCCTATAGTTTAACGCCCTCTTAACCTAAGCGCGTCAACGATAAAACCACGGGCACGCTCAGCCTTACCAAAGGCTAAGAATATCGGTCGGCGGCTCGGGTAGATGATTGAGGTAAGTGGTTACCCGTTGCAAACTGTGGTCGGGGTCCAATCGCTTTAAGGCGGCAATTGTGTGAATGGGGACTGCATCGGCCGGGTGGTTGAGCAGAGGCAGTAGGGCATCAAATGCCTGGGGATGCCCTAAACTCGCCAGGGCCATGATTATGGCCTGAAGCTCAATGGCAGGGGGCTGATACTGGAGCTGCTGGCTTAATATTTCGGTGGCATCTTGAGCCATGGAGCCATGGCGCAGGTCCCCCAGCACACGGATGATGGCCACTATTATTTGGGATTTCCCTTGGGGAGTGAGCCCGTGATCGCTGTTGTCGTCCTTATTGTCTAGACCACCCCCAAACTCTATTAGGGCCTGGGTTAAAACAGCAAAGGCCTGACCCATTGCAGTATTCGCGCCGGCTGTCGGGCTGTCGCAGTACCATTCCAATGCCCGCACCGTATCAATGCGCAAACCTAAGGGCGTATGCTGCGACAGTAGGATCTGCTGCAACGCTTCAAGGGTATCGTCAGCCCCCAAACGCCCCAGGGCCAGAGCGGCCTGACAACTAACAGCTAAATCAATGTCCCACAGGAGAGGCTGCAGCTGCTGACTCAGCCGGTGACGTTCTTGTAAATCCTGACGACGACCCAGGGCCATCACGGCGGCCTTGCGAACAGCTGCAGATGAATCGCTGAGGGCTGTTAACAGAACAGGGGTAACCGCCGCACTATGAAAACTGCCCAGCGCATCGATGGCGTAGTAACGAACCATGGCATCATCATCCTTAGAAATGCTCACCATGGCAGGAATGACACCGCTAGAACGCACCTGGTTTAGCGCCTTGGCTGCCAACAAACGTCGCTGCGGATTCTGCAACAGCTGACTGAGGACATCGATGGCTAATGCGCCCATAGCAGCTAGGGTTTCGATCACAAACTCACTTAGCTCAATGGTCTGCTCGGGGGTGCGGTTGATATAGCTTGAGGTGTCATCGATCTGTGCCGCTAGGGCCGTAACCACCTCCGGCGCTGAAAAATTTCCGAGGGCTCGAATGGTAAACCAATGGGTTTCGGCATCGGCGGTGGGATCGTTCAGTAAATTTAAAAGAGGTGCGATCGCACCCTGCCCTTCCCTAACAATCAGCTTTGAACTGTTCCATTTCTGACTAAAGTCACCAGTCTTGAAGCTTTGCCAGTGATCCACCCGGTTCTGCAAATTTGAGGGTTCCACTTTGCTACAACTCCTTGATGGTGGCATAGACGCTTTCCTCAATGGACTTCCTATTTATTATTCCGCCAAAGTGGTCAACCACGGAAAGAGCATATGCGCAAAGCAGGAAACCAGATGCAATAGTTACATCAAAAATAGACATTGACAAATACTGAAAGGCCATGGGGACAGATTTTTTATTCTCTTACATATACACCTCATACCTGCATATGGCCTGAAATATTAAGCCTTTGATCCATACCAATAACCAGCCATGGCCAGGATTAGTCAAATCAAACAAACCAATAAAACTAAGCAGTTTTTATAATTACCGCATCAAAGCTATGCAAAAATTGCATTTGATCAAGTAAAACGTAATTGGCTATACAAAAAAATACTAGTTTTCTCAATACTCTTGGTTTAACTCGATAGCAAGCGAGCTAAATGAACTCCTGAAGCGGTTCCTTATAAGTGTGTCTAACGGGGCAGGGCCATAGGTTCTTACTGGATCTTGGTTTTTGCTCCCGTTTTTTTTGCTTAAATTAAACCTATGGACTGCACAGGGAGACACCGGTAGTCACCAGACTAAAGGTGTTTTTTGTTAACTAGGTTGGGAGTGCTGCTGTGGCAATTGCATCCACTACTAAGAAGAAAGTAAAGCTAAACAAATTTGAGAAATACAAAGCCGAGAAGGACGGTTTAGCCGTTAAAGATGAACTCGATAAATTTGCCCAAATGGGCTGGGAAGCCGTTGATGAAACCGACCTAACCCAGCGTCTGAAGTGGTTAGGTATTTTCTTCCGACCAGTAACTCCCGGCAAGTTTATGCTGCGCCTACGCATGCCCAACGGTCTGATCTCTTCTGAGCAGATGCGAGTACTGGCCGAAGTTGTTCAGCGCTACGGAGATGATGGTAGTGCAGACATCACCACCCGCCAAAACCTCCAATTGCGAGGGGTGCACCTAGAAGATATTCCTGATATTTTTGCCCGTATGCACGCTGTGGGTCTGACATCGATGCAGTCAGGCATGGACAATGTGCGCAATATCACCGGGTCACCCATTGCCGGTATTGATGCAAACGAGCTAATCGATACTCGGGAATTGGTTCAGGCCGTTCAAGACATGATTACCAACGGCGGAGAAGGTAATTATGCCTTTACGAATCTACCTCGAAAATTCAACATCGCCCTCGAAGGCAGTACCGACAACTCGGTACATGCAGAAATTAACGACATTGCCTTTATCCCCGCCTACAAAGATGGAGAGCTTGGCTTTAATGCCTTAGTCGGTGGCTTCTTTTCCTCTACACGGTGCGCTGCCGCCATTCCCCTCGACGTGTGGGTTCCCCCAAAAGAAGAAGATGTTGTTGAACTCTGTCGCGCCATTTTAACGGTCTACCGTGACAATGGCTCCCGTGGCAATCGTCAAAAAACACGTCTAATGTGGCTAATTGACGAATGGGGTCTAGAAACATTCCGCGCAGAAGTTGAGAAAAGTGTTGGCAAACCCTTAGCCAAAGCAGCAGCTGAAGATGCCCTCGACTCCAACAAGCGAGATCATGTAGGCGTTTTTCAGCAAAAGCAAGAAGGCCTTAACTACATTGGTTTGCACATCCCTGTGGGCCGCCTACAGGCGGAACAGATGTTTGACTTAGCTCGCGTTGCTGAGGTTTACGGCAACAGCGATCTACGGCTCACAGTTGAGCAGAATGTAATTGTTACCAATGTGCCCGACAATCGGCTAGCCGTCTTTTTAGCAGAGCCAATTGTACAGACCTTCCCCATTCAACCCTCTCCCCTCGTTCGCTCGCTAGTCTCTTGTACGGGGGCTCAGTTCTGCAACTTTGCCCTGGTGGAAACTAAAATGCAGTCCATGGCCCTAGCTCGCCGGCTAGATTCAGAACTCGATTTACCAGAGCCCGTACGTATGCACTGGACCGGGTGCCCCAACTCCTGCGGTCAGCCCCAGGTAGCTCAAATCGGCATGATGGGTACCAAGGCCCGCAAAAATGGAAAAATGGTGCCGGCGGTAGACATTTACATGGGGGGTACCGTAGGCAAAGATGCTCATTTGGGTGAGCGCGTCATGCAAAAAGTCCCCTGTGATGAACTCCCCACAGTGGTGCGTAACCTACTAACGGAAAACTTTGGCGCAACGCTTAAGCCAGGTGTCGTGATTGAAGAACCTGTCGTAGCAGACGAAAGTCAACCTGGAACCACTAAGTCCAGAAAGACTGCCGTTGTCGTATTTAGCAAATCTGGAAAAGAGATTAGCTGTGACGATAGCCAACCCATTTTGGCTGTTGCTGAAGATGCGGGCATAGCCATTGAAAACAGCTGTCAGTCTGGCTCCTGCGGAACGTGTAAACTCTCATTAACAGAAGGAAAGGTTCGCTATGAGGGCGATCCATCTGCCCTTGAGGCTGGCGAAACAGGTGTGGTGTTAACCTGTATTGCCCATCCAGAAGGACGCGTCGTCATTGACGCTTAGTTCTGATTCCACCTCAGTTTGTGTGAGAGGATTTAATTAAGGGCCTCCTGCCGTTAAGAGAAGACGCGATTAACAAATTTCGCATCCAGTCATCATGATATCGGAACCCATTAAGCTGCTCAAATGGACAGAGACATCCTCCATGTTGCTGCTGAGTTTTCCGACAGAATGGATGAAAGTTCCACAGTATCGCCATGGCGCGAACGGAGCGTTCAGCCGACTCCCAAGCGCCGTGAAAGTCTTGCATGGCATAGAGTGCGCGGTCTAGATAATTCATAGGACGATCCACTTGATTGCTGGTGCGATAGGCATCGGAGAAGTCAAAGGCCCTCTGGAAAAATAGAGATTTCTCTCTGAGACGTTTAAGCCGGTCATTGATGGGGGTGGGCAGGGTGACCGATTGCGTCCATTCAAGAAATCGACGCAATCGTTGAGCAAATTGACGTTTGCTGGTGGCGTGATAGATATGCCAAAGCTTGTCGGTTA
>CALBPH010000769.1 GCA_937899365.1 uncultured Leptolyngbya sp. | reverse complement strand
ATGACCCGGCTGGTGATGGAACACAGGATGAAACAGAGCCAGACTCTGAAGAAGCTCCCCCTACCTCTAGCCCAAGGGCCCTTTGGTAAAGGTGCTGACATCGGTTGCACGTCAGGGTAAAACCGTCACCAGCGTGCCAGGTTCCACCAGGTCATAGAGTTCGCGGATGTGTTCGTTGTAAAGACGAACGCATCCGTGGGAGGATGCCTGGCCGATGGAGTCACGGTTGGGGGTGCCGTGGAAGCCAATTTCGTTGCGACCGTCGGTCCAGAATGAAATCCACCGTTCTCCCAGTGGGTTTTCTGGTCCGGGAGGCATTTGTTCTCCGGTAAATGGGTTTGTCCAGCCAGGGTGCTCTAGCATGTAGTCCACCTCAAAGGTGCCGGTGGGGGTTTCCCAGCCGGTTTTACCAACCGCTACCGGAAATTTGTTGGCTAGGGTGTTTCCTTGGTAGACATAGAGCTGGCGCTCTGAGAGCTGCAACACATGCTGGGGGGGCTGCTCAGCTGCGGGGGGCCACTTGTTGAGCTGTGACGGAGGGAGTTTGACCGTTGCTGTCTCGGCTGGCGAGACGGGAAAGTCTGCTTGAGCTAGGCCAGGAAATGTTAGCAGCCCAAGGGGGACCGCTAAACTAACTATCAAACTACAGACAGTGTTAGTCACCCGTTCTCTCCGGATTTTTGTAGATGTCGTCTAAGGTTTTCAGGAAGACTTGTGGTTCTAACTAACCTGACAGATGCAGCAGTGACGCCTTTAGTCGATGGTGACAAATTTTAGCGACAGATTACAAGCGAGTGGACAGAAATCTCACCCTGGCACCTATCGTTTATTTGAGTAGCTGCTGCCGCCGTGGGCTCAGGTTTAGCAGGGCTCCTAGCAGATAGCCGACGGTGCAAAGCATGAGGCCATAGACATTGACCCCCAGGTCGATGGCATATTTACCGCTTCCTAACATGACCCAATCAGGAAAAATTGGATTGCCCAGGGCGCTTTCTAGCACACGCAATACGCCAAAAAGCAGACCCGGCCAAAAGGCGAGGTGAAAACTTAGGCGACCGGCACTGGGGATAAAGGAGAGTAGAAAAATTGGGGCCAGTCCCATGACCATGGTGCCGCTGATGGTGGTGGCGAGGATAATGGCCGGTCCTAGCTGATCGCCCAGGTAAATGCTGAGTAGGGGGAGGTTGCCGAGAATTGCGATCGCAACAATCCACCAGCGGCCAATAAACGCCTGGTTCTCGGTGGGGGCATCGTGGTGATTAGACCAGTCACGGGCACCTAGCTTGGCCACGCTCGAAAAGCTGGAATCTAGCGTTGACCCGGCACTGGTCAGCATAATGGCATTAAAAACCAGCAGCATAGGCAAGCTAAATAACGCAGGCACGGCCAGGATGGGCGAACCTTCTACACCAAAGGTGCGGGCGTATAACCCAACAAAACTAAATAGAAAGATAAAGCCACCGCTGATTAAACCCGCCAGGACAAACCCTTTGAACATCACCTTGGGGGAGGTAATAAAAGCGCGGTCGGTCATCACAGGATCGTGGAACGGGTAGCTAAAAATTTGTACAAAGGCCAATCCGCAAAAGGTTAACCCGGCCAGATTAGTGTCTTGGTCTACCACGGGCAATCCTTGGGAGACCAAGCCTGGTCCCAAGACCACCAAAATTACCACCAGCAATACCGCCGCCAAGAGCATCTGCGCTCCATCGGTCAACAGGCTGCTGCGCAAGCCCCCCATCAGGCTGTAATACACCGTAAACACAGTGACCAGTAACGCCGCAAACCAATACCCTCCACTGCCTTCTGGACCAAAGTACAAAGAAAAGACTTTGGTATTGGACCAGACCTCATTGAGCAGACGAATGGCGATGGCTAAGAGAAACAATCGAGAACACAGCTTGCCATACTTACTGACTAAAAAGTCTGAGATCGAATCGTAGCCCCCCCGAGTCCGAATCAGGTAAAGCACAACGGCCGCTGTGACAAAACTCAGGTAGTAAATTGAATAGCCGATACCGCCCGTAATCCCAAATGCGTTACTTAAGCTAGCGGCATTATCAATGGATTTGGCAAAAATCCACGAGATAGCAGAACTGGACACCAGGAGCCAAAGACCGGGGGATGCACCCTGACGCGACTGTCCCTGAAAAAACTCAGAGGCTGACACTTTTCCAGGGGTGGTGACTTGAACGATGCGGTAAATAAATAGACCATACCCGGCCAGTAAAGCCCAGGTGAGCGTGGCAGTGAACATAGGTTTATAAGTTGTTGTTGCTAGATGAGATAAAAATATTGCCCGTCAGTGCCTGTCAGTGCCGATTAGACAGTGACCCGTGGTTGCACAGATTTCTCGGCTGTGGGCAAAATCTCAGAACAGGTTGTCCATACCCCCTGTTCTAAAGAGGTAATAAACTCTTGGGGTAGCCCTTCTAAGCGCATTGCCGTTGTGACTGCGTCGATGTCGTAGGCTAAGGGCACCAGCTCTGGTGTAGGGCGAGTTGTGTGTTGGGGAAAGTTTAGACAGCCGTAGTAAACATGGCGTTTACCTTCATGGGCCGGACGACCTAAAACACCCACGTTAAACCAGAAGCCATTTGGGTTTGTGACCGTGCGTACCCAAGGTAGTCCTGTGTGGGTGGCGCAGATACCGTCCACGTTGTGATCTGTCAAAAAGGTTTGGATCTGGCTATCGTCCGTTTCTGTGGCCCAAATAAATTCATTGACCCTGTCAGGACTACCGTGGCAGAGCAGAAGCGTACACCCTCGCCACGTTAATACAATCATCTGCGGCAGCTGTTGGAGCCACTGGCGATGGTTTTCGGATGTATGGCGGTAGGTGTAGTCGTAGCTGATTTGGGCAAACTCGCGATCGCGCGGATCTGAGTAGCCACAGCCGCAGTCATGCAGACCGTGCCCTACCGCATGGTCATAGTTACCCTGCAAGCACGTGACCCCAGAGTCGCGCAGTAACCCTAAGGTGCGATTGGGCTGAGGGCCAAAACCACCGAGATCTCCTAAACAAAAGCGATGGGAGATGTCGGCCGTGGCGGATAAAAATGCATCAACCGCCGCAAAGTTGCTATAAGGGCCACCACAGATTGCAATGCGATCGCAATCATCGGGAAGTTGAACTCGTTTGACAGATGCACTCATTAACAAAACGCTCGGGAGTAATCAAAAGACTGGTAGGAGTCGATTTAATCACAGATCCCCTGAGCCAAAGCTGAGTTTTTAATAAGAAATGGTCTAGTAAATGGCTAGACTCAAGACAACGCCAGCAGCCGGCGACCGCCAGTGTTAGTACCTGTGACCATACCTATGGCATCTGGTGCGGAGAATGCTTGCACAGTGGTCAATGCTCTGTGAGGACGCTGCGCTGAGGCTCCAATTTAGCGTCGCCGTCGTCAAAGCAGACAAAGGCGGGCAGAACCGCGCTTTCTCAATAGCGGATCTGTAATGTCACCCTGGCATTGACCGTTTGCTCGCCCCCTTCTACTGGAGTGCTGACATCGGCGGCGGTTTCGAGCTGCCGTGCGCGGGCTGCATAGGGGATTGGTGTGGGCGGAATCGCATTGTTAACCTGGATGCTGACAATTTCTTGACTACTGAGGTTGAGGCTGCGCAGAACCACGTCAGCCTGGGCTTGGGCGTCTGCCGTGGCTTCTTGCAGGGCCGTGTCGCGGGCGCTATCTAGAGCCTCGTCTGCGGCTACAAAGCTAACGCTGCTGATTTCATTGGCCCCGGTTGCGATCGCATCATCCAGCAGCGTTCCCACCTCATCCGTCGATATCTGAAAGCTAACCGTATTAGAGCCGGTATAACCAACAATGCGAGGTCGACTGCCGTCGTAGTTGTACCGTGGGTTGAGACGAATACCAGTGGTTTGGAGTTTATCGATTGGTTGCGACCTCAATAACTCAATCACCGCCGATGAGCGACGAGCAATCTCTTGCTGGACAGTTTCAGCATCCTCTCCTTGCGCCGTAACCCCAAGCTGCACCCGAGCTAGCGTAGCTGGAATACTCTCACTTCCCTCCCCGGTAACAGTTAACACCCTGGATAATGTTTCCTGAGCCTTAACCGGAGCAATAGCCGCCGTATTTAGCAACCCCACGGTGAGTGCAGTTAAACCAAATACGATACCTGCCGATGGCAATACCCATCGCCCTACCATAGCCAGTGGTTTCATATCCCCTCCTCACATCAAGTTTTATCGAAATATGCTCCTAATCTGGCACGAGAAGATTTCAATGATGTGATTGTTACGTTTTTTGTAACCTCCTCAGACCTTCTCTACAGAAGACTCTATCAATGAGATTGAAACCAATGGTTAGCATTGTGATTTTGCTCAAGTCTGATAACGAGAGAACTCATAACATCTGATTAAACGTTGAGGAGCTCCCATGCACAAGATTTAGTGCCTGTGATGCAGTAGCCTCTTCCCCCCAATAGTCTCTTTCTCCCAAGATGTATTCCCAGGTATGACACAGTAATCGTCTAGTCATATGCTATACTTATTTAGCGAAATATCGCATCGGGGCGTAGCGCAGCTTGGTAGCGCACTACTTTGGGGTAGTAGGGGTCGTGGGTTCAAATCCCGCCGCTCCGATTAATGAAAACCGCTGATATCAGCGGTTTTTGTGCTTTAAACGGTATGTAATGTAAGGCTAGACCGCTACGTGGGTAGCGCCTGAAAGCGTCATTCTTGCGTCAGAATACGCCATGATAAGGTATCGATTAGGTATCTGCTGAAACCTTACTGTGGAACGCCAACGAGCCCCTAAGGGCAGTATTAATATCGGTCTTTTACGAGGGTGGTTACGTCTGCGATGGACCCATCAAGGAAAGCGTCATACCCTATCCTTGGGGCTGCCCGATACTGACGTTAACCGTCGTCTGGCCCAGGCCAAAGCCGACATTATCAAAGCTGACATCCT
>CALBPH010000768.1 GCA_937899365.1 uncultured Leptolyngbya sp. | reverse complement strand
GCGTTTGAGCCAGAGATTAACGAGGAAGATTGCGATCGCAAACACCCCCGTAAACACCCCCAGCGTAATCAGTAACGATCGCCTGGCCTTTGCAAATACCGTTTGAGCCGGTACCGAAATCATCTGAGTTCCTACAATTTCATCCAGTTCCCAGCCAAAGCCGTTCTGACTGCCATAAAGGGCAATCATGCTTTTAGGCGCACGGTCTGCGGTGCTATGACACGACAGACAAGCTTCCTGCTTTATTTGAATGGGTCTGGCAATGTAATAGAGTTTGCCCCCCGGCGCCTCTCTAAAATTGTGGTATTCTTCAGGGCTTTCAGGAAGTAGAAATGCACTGATTAACGTGGCTTCAAACTCATCCGCTTTGTCTTTGGGGTTGGTCGGGTCGAGGACAGCTTCTTTATAAAAGAAGTCCTGATACTCTGGCTGCGACTGCAGGGTTTCAAAGACCCTATGGGCCGAATAGCTAGGTACGGTCTCTGGCAAAAACTCAACTTCGCTACGTTCAGATATCTCTGGTCTAATTTCATCAACCGTGTATTGACGGACAGAGTTCATGGTCTCCATCAGCATCAGGGCCTTGCTGGTTAGCTCCGCCTGGGCGGTGTAGTTGAGCAGCCGCGACAGGGCTATGCCACTCATGAGGATGCCGGCCATAAATACGGCCAGTAGCATCAGGGTGAATTTTTGCCCGAGTTTAAGGTTCGAAGTCGTCAACATAGCGCCAAACAGCAGAGAGTTTATCGTCGGTGACTGAGCAGAGATGCTCTACCTAAGTTATCCATTCGGCTTAAGTTATGGCTGTCAGTCAACTCAATTGGCAATATTTCAATACAAATGTCTAGACACCAGTGGTGTGGAGAAAGCGTTTATGAACCAGCGTTACAATTAATAAAAGCAAGCCATGGCCTGCCGCTTGCCCATGACCTGCCTGGTTACCTTGCCCATGGCTTGCCTGGTTACCAAAATTCCAAAGTTTATCGGTAACGTCAGCAATTGACGGAACAGTTTGTATTGAATCGGGGGAATTATGGATCGTACAAAAATACTCGATGACACGATGGGTAAGGTGATCGTTACTCTCAATCTAATAAATTGGGTCGACCAGGTCTTAGCGGAACGAGGTTTTATTGCCACCGATCAGGTTCGTTCGATAACGGTGAACAATGCCCTGGTGGATACGGGAGCTACTCGGCTTTGCTTACCTACGGATGCTATTCAGCAACTTGGTCTTAAACTGACAGCAACTATTGACGCTCAGACTGCAACAGGGCCACAAACCGTCAATGTGTACGAAGGACTTAAGCTTACGGTTGAAGGTCGAGAAGGGCGCTATGACTGTGTGGAGCTACCCGCCGGACAGACGCCTCTGTTGGGTTTAATACCGCTTGAAGACTTAGGTTTGGAGCCTGATTTACAAAATCAGCGATTACGCCACTTACCAACCCAAGGCAAAGAGACTTACATGACCGTTCTTTGACGGGATTAGTGATCTACTCTGGATGACGTAGGTTAGATTAATTCCCCATCGTCGATATAAGGTTCAGCAGGAATAAATCCTATACAAATTTGGATGTCGCCTGTTTTCCAGAGGTGATCTGGTGTTAGGAGAGGACAGTAAGCGATTGCATTGATCCATTTTTCCTGTAATTCAAACTCTGATCCTGCTGGAGCATTTAACGCTTCAGGAAACTCTTCCCTGGTGGGCGTTTTGTCAGCTACAAAAAGCGTCTGGCTATCATCAAACGAAATAACCTCATCGAGAATAATAGGCTGGTCCATAAAATAGTCTCACAACAACTTACAGTTCATGGGCTATCAAGCACAGCGCAATAAACGGTTGATACGTTTATCAACCTGAGAAAATGCATACGAGAGAACGTTATTTGTCTGTGAGGGATGGAGCAGATAAAGGCATAAAGCATTTGGCCAGATCAGAATGCCCACTATTTCAATGCTTTACACAGATGTCCCGGACGTAAAGACGCTCAACAATCCATTTAACAAATATTTGGGTAATACCCCTTACCAAGGCTGTTCGATCTATCACCACGGCAGCTTTGCTTAGCGTTATCCAATCGAGGCTAGTATTGTCTGGGGGATTTACCGAGCCTCAAGCGTTAAAATAACGAGGCTGTCCCCGCCACCCACCATGGCCACCGTCCCCAATCCATCGGGAAAAAAATATCAGGGCCAATCCTCCCTGCTATCCAAACAACTGCTGGCCTTTTATCGGCGGGTGAGCCAATCTACCCTTACTGTCGTTGATGTTGAGACGACTGGCTCCGTTGCCTACAAGTCTAACGTTATCGAAGTTTCCGTTATCAAAGCCACCCTGGCTGATGGCATCCTCCAGCAGGAAACCTCACTGCTCAACCCCACGGGTAAGGTGCCGCCATTTATTACTAAAATTACTGGCATTACCACCGCCATGGTCAGTAAGGCCCCTTACCCCGAGGATGTTTGGGCCGATTATGAGCCTCTACTCCGTCAGGATGTCCTCACTGCCCACAACCTTGACTTTGACTATGGTTTTCTTCAGTCCGAGTATAAGCGCCTTGATGTTCACTATTATCGTCCCCCCAGTCACCGCTTTTGTACGGTGCTGCTATCGCGGTTAATGCTGGCGGATCTGCCTTCGCGCAGTTTGCCTAATCTGGTCAAGCACTTTAATTTTGACGTGGGTGTTTCCCACCGAGCCGAGGCGGATACAAAGGCCTGTTGGCTGCTGGCGGAGATTTTGTTGACGCGGATTCAGCAGGAGCCGGAGGAGAAAATCTTAAATCTGTTTCGGCAGCAATGGATTCGATTGCAGGACGCGGCGGCGATATTTGGTCAGCGCAAAAAGGATGTGTTGGATTTGTTGATTAAGGCGGGGTTGGAGCATCGGTTGTCAAAGCGGCAGCAGCAGCCACTGTTTCGCCGAGGCGATGTGGAAGACGTGTTCTATGCACAACAAGGAGAGCAGCTTTCAATGTTAGGAGATGCCTGAAAACTGCTAACCCTCTTTCGCATAAACCCTTAAGCTAAATCTATCTAAATCCATGGTGCCAACCAGTTCACGACGCTCTACTGGTCTATATTGGGCACTCAAAAGTCGGTCTACATCATCACGAATGGTGTCTGCCTCAGATTCTGTTGGAGCTTTCCAAACCGGTCTCGCAGCTTCTAACCACAGCACCCGTTCATAGGGCTCAGAGCCCGATAAAACATTCTCCAATGCCTCAGGTAGCGTAGCTGGATTAGTTGCTAACAGATCAACAGGGGCATCATTGGGTAAGTAATATACCAGCCGCAGCACATGGCCCCACGCTTTAGAATTCATGGCGATTAGTGTGGAGTCTGAGGCTGTGCTTGCTTCTGCAATCTGTTGGAACACCTGACGATTGCGTCCAACCATGTCGCTAACAGTCAACCCGAGATAAATTAATAGGATCGCTGCTAAAATAACGGGCTTTTGCCAGTTAATGGATAGGTTCATTAACCATGCTGTTACGACCAACAACAGTCCCGGCAAAATAAAAATTGCACTTCGTCCAAACCCCCAAGCTAGGGTTGATTTGCCTGACAAAATGTCAGACCCTAGCATTAACATCAGGGGTAAACAGCCTAGCACTATCACGGTTAGCAGCAGTGCAGGAGACTCTTGGTGCAACAGACTCCATAGGTGCCAAATGATGCTTGCTAGCAGCAGTAAGACAAGTGCGCCCATGCCCAAAACAGCTGCCAGCGGAAAACTTGTGGCCCAGTCGCCCACTAGCAGCTGAATACCTAATACTTCTAGCACCCCTTGGATATGTTGAGTGATAGTCTCTACTAAACTACTCTCTGTTGAGAACCGGTTTAGATCGACATTTCTAAGCTGTTGAGGGAGTCCCCAATAAATCCAGGGGGCGGCTAGCCCAGCGGCACCGACGCCGCACAGGGCATAGTGCCACCAGTGCTTACGATCTTTGATTAGCACCACACAGCCTAGGGCGAAAAACCATAGGGTGGAAAGATAATAGGTGAGTACTCCGGCGGCGACAGCCAGGGTCAGTAACAGATACCTCCCGAGTCGCATGGGGCGGGACGGGCGCTGATTGCATAGCTGTAGTATTGCCCAACCGCTCAGTGTCACCCACAAAACGGTTGGGCAGTACATACGCACGTTGAGGGAGTGAAACCAGAAAAATGGATTTAAGCCGAGCAGCGCGGCTAATAACAGTCCGCCGCGATGGTTGAAGAGGCCTTTACCCATGCCGTAGGCTCCTAGAATTGCCCCCAGGCTAAGTAAGAGATTTAGGCTGCGAAGAGAGATTTCCTGGTTGCCGGTGAGGGATAGCCACAGGTATTGGGACAAAAAGAAGAGGGGGGGATGGGGTTCTCGACCGACTAATCCCTGTAACAGAGGTTTGATGCCTGTGATTAGGTCGGTGGCTCCGGGTAGGGGAGGGAGCTGTAACAGGGCACTGTAGTTGGCTAAGGCAATGGGGATATCGGGGGGATTGGTATAGCCAGTGCGCTGGGTGGTGGATAGTAATAACGATAAAACCTCGTCGTACCATAGCTCCCGTACGCCAACGTAGAGCACCCGGATCAGACATGCGATCGCAACCGCCGCCATCAATATCCATTCCGTCCGAATGGTGGGAATAGGCTCATGGCCCTTAGGGTTGGTCGAGTTTGGCGGCTGTGACACAGGTAATCTCCTTCTTCAAGGGATGTGATTTTTAGGGTTGGTAGGGTTGCAATCATGGCCACCCAGTTGAGCCGATGCCTTTGGTTAGGTGCGGCGGCGATACCAGGTAGCCCCACCCACCAGCATGCCGACTAAGGTTAAGGCGACGACTAAGGGGCCTAAATCCCCAGTTTGAGACAGCGTTAGCCCAGAACTACCCAATAAAACAAAGGGCAATACCCCCGGTAGTGTACCCAGGGCTGTCCCCACCAGGTAGTC
>CALBPH010000767.1 GCA_937899365.1 uncultured Leptolyngbya sp. | reverse complement strand
GATGCACCGATCGCACTGCACAAACCCATGAACCATCTCAAACCTTGGGCAATCGCTACGGCCGCCCTCACGGGGCTTCTTCTTAGCCCCAACCCTGCCATCGCCTATTGCCGCGCCGACCTCACCAACCAGCTCAATACCCTTGCAGAGCGCCCCTCCCTAAACAAGGCCCGCCTCGGCATCCTGATCGAAACCCAATCTGGCCAGGTTATCTACAGCCGCGACGCCGATCGCTATTTTGTCCCCGCCTCCAACGTCAAACTCCTGACCACCGCCGCTGCCCTCTCTAGCCTCGGTCCCAACTTCACGGTCCGCACCTCCGTGTATAGCCAACAGCAAAACGGTGTGACCACGTTGCAGGTTGTGGGTCGGGGCGACCCTACACTGGCAGACAGCCAGCTAAACGAGCTAGCTAGCCAACTCAAAACCCAGAACATTAACACCGTTAGCAGCCTGCTGGGTAACGACAGCCACTTTGCCGGTCCCATCGTTAACCCCAACTGGGAATGGGAAGACGTCCAGGCCGGCTACGGAGCCCCGACCAACAGTCTCATTATCAATACCAATGAGCTGGGTCTGACCCTTTACCCCCAAGCCGTTGGTCAGCCCCTGCGGATCGAGTGGGATGACCCCAGCCTCAACCGCCAGTGGCAAATCGAAAACTTTTCCCGTTCGGTTGCCGCTGGCCAACCCGAATATGTTGACATTGGCCGCGATCTGAGTCGACCCATCCTGCGGGTTTACGGCCAGCTCATCTCCGGTGCCGCCCCCGATACGGCCTCAGTGGCGGTCCCCAATCCAGCCGATTACTTCATTAGCCGCTTTCGCCAGACCCTAGGTCGCCAGGGCATCACCGTTGCCCAGACGGGGCTGACTACCGTCAACCCCAGCGGTTCGGAACTGGCGGCGGTGACCTCCCCACCCCTGGCCCAATGGCTGGTGCGCACTAACCGCAACAGCAAGAATATCTATGCTGAAGCCATCCTCAAATCCCTGGGGGGACCCAATGCCGAGGATGCGACGGCAGCGGGGGTTACGGCGGTGGAAACCATCCTCGAACGGCTTGGGGTCAATCCAGACCTCTATGAAATTGTGGATGGCTCCGGTCTATCACGCCATAACCTGGCTACCCCCCATGCCTTTGTGGATACTCTCCAAGCCATGGCTCGCTCTCCCCATGCGGCCACCTATCGCAGCTCCCTTGCCGTGGCCGGTGCCAGCGGCACCCTCCGCAACCGTCTCGGGGGTATTCGCTTTGTCGGCAAAACCGGAGCCGTTAGCCACAATGCCTCACTGTCGGGGTATCTTGACCCGCCCAACCATAGTCCGTTGGTGATGAGCATCATCATTAACAATCTTGACCAGCCAGGGAGTGTCCTACGACGCACCATAGATGACATTGTCAACGCCACCGCTCAGCTCAATGACTGCTAGGGCGAGAACCCGAGAAATCTGTGACCGGCTAGGCCATGGAGCACTCCTTGGGAATACTGCGGGTAGGTAGGTTAATATAGACATCCCTTTAATATTTTCTTTATCTTGCCTCTGTAGACGTTTTTAGACCCTTCCTTAATTTCCGTTGTCCGAGGGATTACCCCTATTCCCCAGTGCCGCATGTCTCGTTTCGATTCCCGTCAAGACCATCTGGACTATTACTATCAGCAGATTCAGACCGTCATTCTGTCGCGTCAAAACCCGGTGACGGGTCTGCTACCTGCCAGCACTGCGATTACGTCCCACGGCGACTACACCGATGCCTGGGTACGGGACAACGTTTATAGCATCATGGCCGTGTGGGGACTGGCCCTGGCCTATCGGAAAATTGACGAAAACCTGGGTCGCACCTATGAGCTGGAGCAGAGCGTCAATAAGCTGATGCGGGGACTGCTGTTTGCCATGATGCAGCAAACGGCAAAGGTGGAAAAATTCAAACGGACCCAGGACCCGCTGGATGCGCTCCACGCCAAATACAACACCCCCACGGGGGGCACCATTGTTGGCGATGATGAGTGGGGCCATTTGCAGCTGGATGCCACCTCTATCTATCTGCTGATGTTGGCCCAGATGACCAGCTCAGGGCTACAGATTATCTACACCCGCGACGAAGTTGATTTTGTTCAAAACCTGGTCTATTACATCAGTCGTGCCTACCGCACCGCCGACTATGGCATTTGGGAGCGGGGGAATAAGCTTAACCACGGCAAACCAGAACTTAACGGTAGCTCTGTGGGCATGGCCAAGGCGGCCCTAGAAGCCATGAACGGTCTCAATCTGTTTGGGGTGCGGGGCGGCCATGGCTCTGTGATTCATGTTTTACCCGATGAGATTGCCCGCACTCGCATTACCCTAGAGTCCCTGCTGCCTCGAGAATCTGGTTCCAAGGAAATTGATGCCGCCCTGCTTAGCGTCATTGGTTTTCCTGCCTTTGCCGTTGATAATCCTGACCTGCTTCAGACCACCCACGACGCCATTGTGGAAAAGCTGCAGGGGCAGTACGGCTGCAAGCGATTTTTGCGAGACGGGCATCAGGTGGTGGTGGAAGATGCCGAGCGCTTGCATTACGAACCAGGCGAGCTCAAGGATTTTGAGCACATTGAATGTGAGTGGCCCCTGTTTTTCTGTTATTTGCAGCTCAATAGCTTGTTTCACAATAAGGCCGATCAGGCGGCCTTTTACCGTGAACGTCTAGAGGCCCTGGCAATCCACAAAGACGGTCTCGAACTGTTGCCCGAGCTTTACTATGTACCCACCGCCGTGATCGAAGCGGAGCGCGAAAATCCCCACAGTCAAATTCGTGAACCCAATGATAATGTTCCCTTGGTATGGGCCCAGAGTCTCTATTACATGGGGCAAATGATTCAGGATGGGCTGATCACCCTAGGCGATATTGACCCCTTGGCCCGTCACCTCAAGGTGGGGCAAAACCGTCAGCCCATTGTCCAAATTTCACTGCTCTCAGAAGATAGCGACCTACAGCAGCAGCTGGCTAACTATGGCATTGAGACCCAGGTGCTCGAGCAGATTGATCCGGTGCAGGTACGCACCTCAACAGATCTGGCGGATCTCTATGGGCAAATCGGCCGTAATTACAAACTCCAGACCACGGGCCGCCCCGACCGTCGTCTCCGCAGCCTGACCACATCCAGAATCTTTCGCATTCAGCGGGAAACGGTAGTCTTTGTCCCGGCGTTTCTAGACCCTAGTCAGTTTTACATCACCCTCGACTATCAGTTTCTGGTTGCCCAGATTCGTAGCGAACTCTCCTATATCCATGAGCATTGGAATGAGCCGGGTCGCCCCACGGTGACGCTGCTGCTGACCCACCGTATGTTTGAGCTGGGGCATAAGGCCATCAGCGACTCCCCGCTGTTACAGCTGATATTTGAGCTTAAGGACGGTGAATGTAGCGGTGTCCCGGTCAAAGTGGGTACGTTGTTCCAGCTGATGCTGACGGCGGCGACAGAACGGATGGAAGACGGACCGCTACCAGAAGGAGGGGAGCCGCTGGCGTCGTATATCATGCCGATTTCGGCCTATTTGCCCCTGTCTGAGGGCAACACCCAGCCCCTCAACCAGATTCAAGAACTAGACCTGGAACGGGAAACCGATAGCTGGCGACTGCTTGAAGCGCTAAAGGCCTCTGACAATTTGTATGAGCAAATCGCGCTACTGAGCAATCTCTCTCGCCTACACAGTCTGTCCCACGCTACTGGCTGGGGTGAGGCCACTGGCGAACAGGTGACGCTGGCTAATTTACTCAATGAAATCTACATCAAAGCTGGTCGTCTGGAGCTGTGGGCCATTGTGCGTCGGGCTGCCGGGCTACTTAACAAGATGGCCATTGGTCTGGCGGATGCGGCCACAGAACTGCTGGTGCGTCAAAAGCAGATTGCTGTGGGTAAGGCCTATAGCGAGGTCTCACTGATAACAGACCCCCTATCACCCCAGGAACTGCTGGCCAAAATCAACGAATTTTGCGGTGAAGATATTCGCGATCGCACCCTCACCCAAGAAATCCTCATCTACCTCAGCGTCCTGATTAACTCAGAGCCCGAGGTGTTTGAAGGGCTGCTGACCCTGCGCGTTAGCTACCTGATTTTGCTGATCAACAGCGAGATTTGTCGTGAGCAGTACTGCACCCAGGATGAGGCCTACGAAACCCTGATGGCCATGAGCCCCTTCGAAATCAAGATGCGTCTGCGCCAAGTGCTGGCCGGTTATGAAGGCCTAGATAGCAATCTATTTCGTCAAGAATCGATTCAATCTCGTAAACCCCAATCCGTTAACTGGGTGGTGCTTCCCCAGGCTGATGAGGTCGAGCCCTCCGAGGAAGACTGGCTCCACCGCCGCCAGCGAGAAGGTGGGCTTAATCGAGTGCCAGAAGCCTTTTACCCCAGGGTATGGCGACTGCTTAAACACTGCAAAGGTATTGTCATCGGTGACAAGTTAGAACGCCGCAACCGTCTGGTCAGCGACCTGATTTTGTCGGACACCACCCCCGAGGAAAAGGACTTTGCCCTTCGCATTGAGCACCTGTTTAACAAAATTCAGGCCCCGGAATATCGCCAGGTCAATGTGGAAGCGCTGATGGAGCTTTCGGAACTCTTTGACACGAATCCAGACTGGCAGGTAGACGACTATGTTGTTTTAGATGTCCTGGTTGGTCATGCCGTCCGTCTTGCTTGGATTGACGGTGGTGACCACCGCGCCCATCGCTACCTTCAGGACAAAGCCAAGGCCTGGCGCTCGTTTTACCAAGACACACCCCACCGATGTGCCAAATACATTGCCAAGGCCATGCAGTTCCTAATCGAACTCAACGAAGGGGAAAAGGCGTCGGCCTAGGGGATTATTTTTTTCTGAGGGCTGTTTCCTTTTTTTGGGTCAGTTTGTCTGGGGAGGAGCCCATTTCCTTTGATGTGATTGTGTAGCTAAGGGGCATTGGGGGATCTTGCTGATCTAGCCAGGGCAGCGCACCATCAAAGGTAATCGAAATACCGTCCGGCGCCACCCTGTAGTGCCAGGTGGCGGAGGAACACACTCGGGAATCTTTACTAGCCAGGACCGTTGGCCAGCTGCCCGTCTCGCGATAGGTTTGCTGGGCCTCAGTGATCAGGGTGTTTAGCTCCATCGATAGGGCATTGGCAACGTGATGATGGAAAACCCTCAGCGGTACGGCATAGGGGGTGAGGGCATAGGACTGGGGTAATGTGTCGCCATCGACAGTACAGAGACTGGCGGATGTCAGCTGCTGATAAAAACTGTTGTGGAGTTTTTGTTCATTGGTTTGGGTCAGTAGCAGCAAATCGGTAAACGGTAGGGCCAATATGTACTGGTAGCCGATACCGCTAAGGGCCCCCAAGGGTTGTTTCCGAAAAGCGTTGATCGACCTTATATACCAAATATGCGTATCTAAGGCAGCGGCTGTAATCAAGGGTTGGCCATAGTCCGTTGGCGTTAGCACTAGGCTGGTATGGCGGGCCACGGCAATATCGTCCCTAGCACTCACCGTAACCAGGATATGGGCCGTCAAGTTAGGGTTGGCCGCCATGGACCGGGTGAGGTTAACGGCTGCATTAAAGGCGGCTGCTTGCCCAGACTTATCACCGGTCTGATAAGCCAGGATGCTCTGGGCTAACAAATGTCTGTGCAGAGCCATGATGCTGCCATAGTTGGGGCTGTTGCCACTGTCGTTGTCCGGGTTGACGATGGCAATCGCATCAAACGCCCAGCTAGGCTGCGTTTGCAGCAATGCTTGCAGCTGTTTAAGGTCATTTTCTTGCCGAACCAAATACTCCGTAACCATCACCGGTAGTGGGGGTAGTGGCCCGGATTCCAATGTGTGCAGGGTGTTGAAATAGTCGGTCAGGGCCGTGGCAACCTCCTCTTGTCGGGGGCTGACGGCATTTGTAGAACGCTCAATGGTCGATAGGCCCATGGCCTCTAGCCGCTGGTCAATTTGCTTGCCTTGGGAACTGGTGACCTGGGGTGGGTATTGGGCCAGATAGCACTCAGAAATGGACATTTGTTGGGCAACTTGGCTAGCGGAAAAAAGTTTAGCGATGGTCATGCCCACTAGGAGGGTTGCGATCGCAATCAATCCACTATTAACCAACAATTTCACAGTTCTATTCATGCAGCTTGCAATTCAATCAATTCAATTCAATCGCCTATCGTTCCAGCAGCTGCACCCCAGGGATTCCCAGACCCCCATCGAAATGTTCGTAATAGAGACACTTATATACCTTGAGTTCTCAAACCCCGTACTTGTTCCGTCGCCAGCCGCTACAATAGGACACGTTCATTTCACCCACCGTCCACTATGACCGCTGCGGCACCTGCTAAGACCGAGTACGAAGCCGTCATTGGCTTAGAAATCCACTGCCAGCTCAGCACCAACACCAAGATTTTTACCCCCAGCTCAGCCGAGTTTGGAGCCGACCCCAACACCCACATCGACCCCATCACCGTGGGCATGCCCGGAGTGCTACCGGTGCTTAACGAAAAGGTGCTGGAATATGCGGTCAAAGCCGGTTTGGCCCTCAACTGCCAGATTGCCCCTTACAGTAAATTTGACCGCAAGCAATATTTCTACCCTGACTTGCCCAAAAACTATCAAATTTCCCAGTTTGATCTTCCCATTGCCGAACACGGCTGGATTGGAATCGAACTGGTCGACAAAAAAAGCGGCAATGTAGAGCGAAAAAAAATCGGTATCACCCGTCTTCACATGGAAGAAGATGCCGGCAAACTCGTCCATGCTGGCAGCGATAGTTTGGCCGGCTCCACCTATTCTTTGGTGGACTATAACCGAGCCGGGGTGCCCCTAATCGAGATCGTTTCCGAGCCAGACCTGCGCACGGGCAAAGAGGCCGCCGAGTATGCCCAGGAAGTACGCCGCGTGGTGCGTTACCTCGGTGTCGGGGATGGCAACATGCAAGAAGGGTCACTGCGCTGCGATGTCAACATTTCCATCCGCCCCAAAGGTAGAGAAGCCTTTGGCACCAAGGTGGAAATAAAAAATATGAACTCCTTCAGCGCCATCCAAAAGGCTATCGACTACGAAATTGAGCGCCAAACTGAAGCAATAGAAAGCGGCGACGAAGAGATTGTCCAGGAAACTCGCCTTTGGGATGAAAGCACCCAGGTCACCAAGAGCATGCGCTCCAAAGAAGGCTCCAGCGACTATCGCTATTTCCCAGAGCCTGACCTACCCCCCATTGAGGTCTCCAAAAAACAGCTCGAAACCTGGCGCTCAGAGCTGCCTGAGCTACCCGCCAATAAGCGCAGTCGCTATGAAACGGAGCTAGGTCTATCGGCCTACGACACCCGCGTCCTCACCGACGACCGCAGCATTGCCGACTATTTTGAACGGACCATTGCCACCGGAGCCGATGCCAAAACCGCAGCCAACTGGGTAATGGGTGACATTGCAGGCTATCTAAATGCCGAGAAGCTGACCATTGGCGATATTGGCCTCACCCCCGAGGGGTTAGGGGAAATGGTAAACCTAATCACCGCCGGTACCATCAGTAATAAAATCGGCAAGGACCTATTACCCACTCTGCTCAAAGAAGGTGGCTCCCCCAAAGCCATCGTTGAAGAAAAAGGATTGGTCCAAATTTCTGACCCGGCAGCCATTGAAGCCATCATCGATGACGTCATGGCCGCCAACCCTGACGAACTAGCCAAGTATCGCGCTGGCAAGAAGAAGCTCCAGGGCTTCTTTGTGGGTAAAGTGATGAAGCAATCGGGCGGACGGGCGGATCCTAAACTGACCCACCAGTTACTCGGAATGAAGCTACACGGGTAAACTGGTGCAGGCCCTGCCAGATTATTCCTTCACGACCGGTAACACTCGCAGTCCCTTGAACTGAGACACTTTACCCTAACTTTATCTAGATAAACTTCAAGCAAAATCCCAAGAAAATAGAAGAAGGGGGTTACACCCCACACCCCATCCGTGGCATACTATGTTAAGTAGATGCACCCTGATGGTTGGAGAGCTTGTATGCTCTCCTTTTTTTTGGGAATTTTTAGCGATCTCTACACCAGGCACGTTGCTAACGACTTCCCTTGGTTCTGTCGTAGACCCTTTTCAACAGAGACCCTCAGCGACCAAGAAAAGATACACCAAATCGCTACGAAGGTTAACAGAGAACACTTTGGGGTCTACTTCTCAGATAGAATTTAATTAATCCTTAAGGTTTCGCCGGATAAAGTCCTCATTTGTTGAGCCTTTACCGATAGTGCCTGACCAAAATCTGGGTTTAATATGCCGCATTTTTCTAGCTCCATAGAAAGTACGCACTGGGCACGGGAATTTTCCTGTGCCTTTTTTGTTGTTAGGACTAGGGGCGGCTGCCAGTCTTTTGATTTCTCTCTATTACAGCCATGAGTTACAACTTTGATATTGTCGGTGTGTCCCCAGTTTGGAACTTCTTTAAACATCAGCAGTATGTGGAGCAGTCGCCTGAGCGCAGCTGTGCCTATCTGGGCAGCTATCAATGCACCCTGGATGGGTTTATTGAGGCGACGTCGCTGATTTATAAAAAGCCAGATTGGGACTGGGACACGGTAGTGGGTGAGATGGTGAGCTTTTGGCTAAATGCAGGTGACCATGTGGGCCAGTGGAAAAAGGAGCTAGCCCAGGCGGAGGAGACCAGCTTAATTGTGGGGCGAGTGGCAAATTTTAAGAGTTTGCGCTCAGAATTTGAAGGATTAATCGTCGATTGACCAACAGGGCTGGCACAGTGCCCCTCTAACCAAATCCATACCAAGAGGGATACACGCTGTTTTATGGTTTCCCGCTGAGGTGATTGCAAGGGCAGATCGCACAGTGCCCTTGCTGGTCTGTCTGGTTACTTCGTGCGTATACGCCTTCGTTACACAGTAAATCTATACATGTCATCGGTAACCGACCCGCCAGTTGCCCGAATCGTTTAAGGCATTTAGCTTACGGAGTTTTTCCGTATAAAGCTGATGTTCTATGTCACGAGCTATACGTAAAAATTCTGAGTGATTTACCGGTTTTGCTTTCTAATTGCAACATGTATTGAGGAGACTGTAGCTATGTCAACGAATAAATCAAGATGTCCTTGGACGAATTTGAAAAGTATTACCGTGAAGCCATGAGCCAGGCACTGAACCAGCTGCAACGGGTAACATTGCTTTCAGCAAACTTGCAAGAGTCAGTAGACGAGATTAGTACGTCACTGCAACAGCTCAATCGCACTACGGAAGATTTTATTAGCGATCAGCGCCAAAATTCTGATGACAAATCGGAACCAGAGTCTTGAGCAACTCTCCCTGGAGAGTTGCTGTCTGAAGAGGAGCTGTCTGGAGATATAGTCTCTTGAGAGATGGGTGTAAGTGGCCCCTTTAATAAAGAGAGAACTTTGGCACTGAGGATGGTGGGCATAATGGGTTTGACCATATAGTCAGTTGCCCCAGCGGTTAACGCTTTCTGGCGGTCAGCCTGAAATGCATAGCCACTCACCACCAAGATAGGCAACATCCAAAATTGAGAACTCTGACGGATCGTCTTAATTAGGGTGAGCCCATCAATCTGGGGCAGCTTGATATCTAATAGGACCAGATGGGGCATAAACTCCTGCATGATCTCAATGCAGTTGCTGCCATCGGCCAGGGGGAGTACCCGGTAGCCACAGTGTTCTAAAAAGTCTGCAAACAACACGCGATTACCATAATCGTCTTCGATCAATAAAATGCGGCGTTGTTCTTCTGGAAAATTCATAGATGACTGCGGCGCACTGATGGATTAATCAACATTGGCAGGGGTAGCATTGCATCGCTAACCTGATGGATGCAATCACTAAGGCAATCGTAACTAGATAGATACTTTAATGCATCGAATCATTTTGCGGTAAGTAAAAATACTAGAGAGTCCTAGTCTCTTTGTATAAATATACCCATAGGCATCGTCAAGATAGTCCGTATGGGTTGCTTGTAATGAGATACTAGCTAT
>CALBPH010000766.1 GCA_937899365.1 uncultured Leptolyngbya sp. | reverse complement strand
GTGGATATGGTCACACTAGCGGTGACTAAGCTGGGCTTTTCACCTAGTTTTGCTATTCTCTTTTTTGCCGCCATACTCATTGGCAGCACCGTTAACATTCCTTTGTACCAAAAGAGATTACAGCCTGTGGGCTTAGCTTGGAACCGTCAGCGGACCGTTGTGGCCCTAAATGTTGGCGGCGTCTTATTCCCGTACTATTAGCGCTCTATCAGCTGACGCGAGGCCATGTTCTGCCCATTCTGATAACAACGGCCGTTGTCACATTAGTGAGCTACTATGCAGCCCAAGTCGTCCCTGGTATTGGCATTCGCATGAATGCCATGGTGGCCCCCCTAACTGCCGTAGTCTGTGCCTGGGTCTTAGGTGGAATGGCGGCCCCCAGTGTGGCATTTGCTGGCGGCATCTTAGGCACATTAATTGGGGCAGATTTATTACACCTCAAAGAAATTGAGCACCTATCATCGGGCAACCTGAGTATTGGTGGAGCTGGTGTACTGGATGGCATTGCCCTGTGTGGCTTATTTGCCCTACTGCTAGCCTAAGGGGCACTTAAAGATACTGAAAAGTTGTCTGAATCCGCGGATTGAACTGGAACAATAATGGTGTTGAAAATTCTTTATGAATTGGAACAGTTTAATTTTGATATTAGGTGATGTCTTATGGGACTGAGCGAACAAATTCAAGACGAGGCCGTACGGGCTAATATTGCCGCTGACTGTGCCAAATTAATTGATAAACAGGTAGCCGCTAAGGGTGGTCTAGCTGGTATGGCGATGAAGACTGCCTATAGCGTAATCAAAGGGATTGGGGCCGGATACATTCCTGGTGCCATAAACAGGCTACTCCCAGATGCCTGCAAAGCACTTGACCCCATGTGGAAAGAGGGCGCTGAAACAGGCGACCCAGTCAAGTATTTGAGCGAGCATAGCGATCGCACCGCCGACAGCATCCTCAGTGTGACCGATGCCCGTATCCAAACCACCAATAATGGCGTGGTTAGCGCAACTTACAAAAAACTTCGTAAGTCGGTTAAGAACGACGTAGAAGCAGCGGTTCCTGACCTAGCTCAAATCATCAGCAGCTACGCCGTGTAAGCAGCAGGTTTTGAGTTTTGAATGTCGCATTGGAGTTGAGCAACAGCGCACCTGTCTTGACGAATCATTCAAAACTCAAACCTATTACTACCTACCAAACCCGCCAGTCTTCCCAATCCAAATTAAAGATAGAGGTGTCAGGAAAGGCCGTCGGATTGCCGCGTGATTGAATACGCTGCTGTAATTCTGATAGCCCAGGTTCTGGTCTAGGTAAATCATCCACCAGGGTATAGGGCAACAGCTGATTATCTAAGGCATAGTCAATGGTTGCGCCCGCAGCAATCCCCGTTGACCATTCAAAGGAATGAACCCGATAGGCAGCCGCAGCAATCGTACTGGTGGCGATACTTTTGCTAGCAACTAAAAGATTGTCAATGTTTTGAGGAATCATCGCCCGCAGAGGAATCAGGCCGGGGTAGCTTTGGCCGTGGGCGCGGCGGACACCCGCCCGCTCGGTATTACCCGGTAGCTCCGGCGGTGACTGCTCCATACAGGGATGGAAATCGATAGCGTATTGAGCGATGCCCACAGAGTCTGGAAAGATAGTGGACCGGGTACGACGGGGAATATCGGCTGCATTTTTATCCGCATCGATAGCAGCGGTGGTTTCTAGTCCCGCTAACGCCCGCCGCAACGACAGATACATGCTGTCGGGCAGCTGGGTTTGATAGTACTCATCGTTATAGTCAACGCGGGAAATATCAATTTCATTGATCATAAATCCCTCAGGATGACCATAGGCCGGACGCCCCACAATCCGCCGTCCTTCACGAATATAGGGATGCTTGGACAGGCCATGGGCCGTATTCATGGGGGCGTCAAAACCGGTTAAGAAGCGGTGGCGCAAATCGACGTCTTTGATGCCATACACCAACTGCGAATCGGTCAAACCAGCAATAAGCCAGTAGTAATAGCTAAAGGCATTTTCTTCCCCTCGCCGCAGGGTATCTACCCGCAAACCACCTAGCCAGCCCCCAGGCTCTAACTGCCCCGTTGCTTCTAATTGATCGTGGGAATAGATCAAATTATCAACCGATGTACCCGGTCGATAGTCATTACCCCAGGTCCAATTTTGCATGGAGATATCGCCGGGTTTAATATCGCTCACCCCAAAAATACGCTTTTCAGGACGTTTTCCTGGAGCCAGCAGACGTCGGTAGGTAAAGACAAAATCAATGTAGTTGGTATTCTCACGCTCACGCTCAAAACTAAAGTAGGGCGCATAGATGTCGTAATAGGAGGGTCTCTCGGCCGGTTGGGGCGACTCGGTGCGCTCCATGGCAAAGGTATAGGTAAAGCCCTGGGTGCAGTAGGCATCCCCTGTGAAGGTAGGAGATGACGGATTTAAATAGGATTTGGGGTCTAACCCGAGGCGATAGGGCACACCAGACAGGGCAATGACTTCACCGGTTTCTGTGGCTTCGACTACGTACCAGTCAGCTGGGCCTTCATGACCGCTGGGCTGAAAGCGAATGATTTGTTTGCTCAGCCGCTCCGAGTCTTCATAGCGGTAGGCGTCTTCTAAAAAAGCGGATAGGGGCTCAGTATTTAGGGGTGGGGTACCCGGTGCAGGTCTGTGTTGGATTGCGATCGCACCGCCAATCATCGCACCTTGCACATCCACCTCTTTCACCACGGTAGACGGAAACCACTTGAGCTGCCCATCCCCGTCACGGGCAGCCTGCTCCAGCATATCCACCAAAATATCGTTGGCATCGGCGTGTAAAAAGCACACGGCACTCACCCAACAATCCCCCGGATTTTGCCGACCATAATGATCTAGAACACGCTGCCGCAGCTCCTTATAACCCGCCGCATAAAACTGTAACTGACGCTGCATTCGAGCCTCATCTAGCGCCGTCGTTCCCTGGGACGTCAGCTGCCCCCCAAGCCAATCGGTCATCTCTGTCAAACAGACCGTACGCCCCGCAAGCAAGCTTTCATAGGCGGTGGCTACACCAGCTAAACCACCACCTACAACTAACACATCACAACGCTCAGTCTGGTCTATGCGGCTCGGGGCTGCCGCCAGGGGACTGGCCATGATTAAAGAGAGACCGATTGCCGACAAGAACCGTTGTCCATACTTACGGGTGATCACAGCAAAAACGTGCATAAATCTTTCCTTAGTCGCTGACATCACGACATCAAATGCCATCTCCAGCAACTATACCCATAAGATCTAGTGTCTGTGGTAGAAGCACCGTGAACGTACTCGCCCCCTAATCACCACAGTAAACAATTAGATCTATTTCAACATCGCCATACCCAGCTAATGCCGTTATGCCCACCGTGGTTCGACTGGGCAATCGAGTCTGATCAAAGAAAGAGGCATAGACCTGATTAACAGTCTCGTAGTAACGAAAATCTGTAACAAAAATCCGTACCATCACAACATTTTCAAACCGCGTCCCCGCATGGGTCAACACCCGTTGCAGGTTCTCCATCACCTGACGCGTTTGTGCTTCAATATCTAGCTTTAAAACCTCTCCAGAACTGGGATCTTCGGCCAGCTGACCGGTTACAAAGAGAAAGTCTCCGGCCCTAACCGCATGGGAGTACGGAGCAACTGGAGGTAGGGCATCGGGCAACGTTATAAATTCGAGCATGGTAGATGTATCCGCCAAAACTAAGCAATCTGTTATCTATAGCAACCAACGGCTATATTCGTCGATTGTCCATCAGATTAACTGGTGAAAGTTAAGGCCTTTAGATATGACCATGGAGCAACCCGGCAAAACACATGTAACAGAGCAATAATTGCCCAGGACTTTGACGTCCAAGGAACTGATGCATTTTTCTGAGGATGCAGTTGGATTAGATCAATTGGATCAAAAATGCCCCGGCCAAGGCCGGGGCAATAGGTGTGAGGATCGTTCTTGCCTTAACTATAAAAATGAGTTCCCGGATATTACAGGGGCTAACTACCCAACCCACCAGGAAAATAAACACTTGGCATCTCAACACATTTACCTAGGGCCTATGGGCTTCCTAAGCTGCCATAAACGGCTTAAAAAGCGAGCCTGCAGCCTGACTACCTGTGATATTCAGACCCAATTGACATTAGTCAAATCCATAAATCTCACAGTTAGGAAATCTAAGCCAAAAATCAACCTAAACGCTGAGCATTTCCACAATATATATGGTACATTTGTATTAATAATAGATCATATGTTCTGCTTGATCCTCCCTCTGCTGCACTATGAGCGATTTAGATATGGAACTTCAGACTATCCGGCAAAAGCTTCAGACCCTTAAGGAGTCTCCTCCAGAACCCATAGCGGCCCCTTGGGGACAGTCACGGTCAGCCCCCTCACCCAACCTTGCCCAAGTGACAACGGCTATTGAAACCCTGCGGCAGCGCTCGACCCCAATTCAACCGTCTAGTACAACAAGACCAAACCCAGCATCGACTCTGGCTAGTTCAAGTCTGCAACAATTTGATGCCGCCCTGGCCACCGTTGACCATTTAGCCCAGCAACAGCAGCAGGCGCTATATCGACTCAAGGCATTAGGGGACAGTCTGACCCAGCAAATTCAGCCGGGGGCATCGCCTGACGTCGATGACATTGCCCACTTCTTAGACAAATGCCAAACGCTTCAGATTCCAACGATTCAGCGTGATAGCGCTGGATATTTAAACTTGTCGTACCACAGGGTCGATTTTCATCAAGCTGAGCATGATGCGACGTCTAATGCAGAACGATTGAGGGTGCGATCGCAATTGTTTAAACACACCACAAACCCTCAAGAAACCATTGTTGGCCTAGATCAAAGTCCCTACAAAGAACAATCCACCAGTGGTCTATTAGACGATCTCATCCATTTTTACCAACTGGTGTCCCACACTATCCAACGATGGATTGAGCGTTATGTTCCAGTCATCTCGCGACCATCCCGCGCCTCCCATTTCACCCTTGCCGATGCATCCATTTGTTGCGTTGGGGCGGCCATCGCCCGTATTCTCCTCAACCAGCTTTTCCAGTTTTATCCGGCTTTATGGACCCCCATGGCATTTATGCTCATCGCTAGCATTATCTTCAGTCTCTATCGCGCCCTATTTAGCCCTCGCCCTAATCCAGTATTAGGATATCGAACCCTCATGATCATTGTTGGGTTACTGATGGGTGGCCGTTTTTCATAATCTCCAAAAAAGTCTCACACTAACTAGATATCAGAGCTTCTATACATTCTCCTAACTTTAGTTCAACTGATTTTAACGTTTGAATTATCTCCATCTGTTCATTCTCTGTAAAGAGGTTTTTCCATGGTTTTTCCGCATAACACTCCTCCACGCCCACATTCCCAAAGACTCGGCTCAAAACCGTTAGTGGCCGCTAGCCTAACCATGATTCTAGTGGCACTGCTGTTTGATTTCGACGGGATTAAAACAGTCTTGTCATCCACACCAACCTTCAGTCAACAATCCGATTGCAACGCCGTTGTTAGCAATGATGCAAAGCTGTCTCGTGAACAGTTGGCAACACTACTGACTATTCCGGAACGGGATGCCAAAACACGGGTGCGGCAGATTGTCAGCGAGCCCTACTGCCAGCTACCTCCCCTCAAGGTTCGGTCTGGGGTTGACGCGGAACGAGAAGCATATCCCCTGGCGTTTGATCCTGGTACCACCCTTGTAATTCTGTACGAAAATGACGAGTATGCCGGCTATCGTTTCAGCTTTGAGTAGGCTTCTGGCTAAAAAGTGGATTCTGTTCTTGGGACTTGCCTTAAGCAGTTGTCAACCCCAAACTCTTCCGCCCCAGCGAGCTATTAATATTCAACAAGAGTGGGAATTAGAACCGGGCGATCTGATCGGAGAACACCTTGTCGTTGGCAGCTTGGGTGACATTTCAATTCAGCTTAACCATCACCCCCTGCGGGTTCCTTTTCCAGGCAAAGTTGAGCCTAGCACGATCGACCAATGTGTTATTTATTCAACCCCCGAGGTACCTGCCTATATAATTATGAACTGTGGTCTCAAGCGGCCCAAATTCGGAACGGTCAAAGCCGGACAAAAGATGGGTGGTGGCAAACACATACAATTTGCCACGCTGCGTCGCCAACCCGACGGCACCTGGATTATTGTTGAACCCTCAACAGGAGTGTTAGAACGCGCTATTTCTAAACGTCGCAACGGATCCGAAAAAAAGAAAAGCGATCAAGAACAAGCTATCGCCCCAGCCAGCCCTACCAGAAAACTCAATTAATTAGTTGACTGTTTTCATCTGTTTTCTTATTGCCGCTGTGCAATTTTGAGTACCATGCCACACCTTCAGCTTCGCCATCTATTTGCCTTTTCCCTATTAGTTACAGCCCTCTGTCATCGTCCGGCCCAGGCCATGGGGGTGAGCTTTGATCTAACAGCAGCGCCATCTCCTATGGCGTCAGAAACTCCAACCAAAGGTCAGGAGGGTCCGCAGTCCATTGCATCTAAGCCTGAGAACCCACCACTAGCCGAGGTTCCAACTCATAGGCCATTACCCATCCCCATCCAGGCTAGTCAGCCTCCCACTAGAGCAGTTCAGTCAAAGCAAACGTTACCAGCCAATGTCATCGCATCGACTCGGATACTAGCCCCACCGCCTCTAGAGGCATTACCCTCCACCCGAATAATACCTCCCAGTAATTCGCCCTTAACCGCACCAATAGAAGTCGCCCAGGATGATGTTGGTCTGAGCTTTACACCAACCAACGCTGCCGCTGTTGCCCCTATCCCTGCGCAAACCGCTGCTTCTGAGCCGTCACCCACCCTGCCCCCATGGATTTATGAAGGCGGCTCTAACTCTTTAGTTGCCAGGGTAATTGGCAGTGCCGAAGGAACTCGCACACCCAGTGGTCAACCCACCCGTGCTTACTACGGTCACACGGACCCTGGCAATGGTGTCTGGAATATGGGGACATTCTCATACCAACATGGTGCTAGCTCCCCCAAAGAAGCAGATAGCAAGCAGCTAAAGCGCCTACAAAGACAAGGTAAAACCCTTGAACAGCAAGCCACTCAAGCAGACTTATCCATGTCTTTGGGCGAAGTCTTAAATGCCCTAGATTTAGCCTATCAATCCCCTAGAGAGGCGCTAGAACGTGGCGGCTATATTGACCGGTTAGCCCAAGCCAGGCAGAAAGGTTTAAAAAATGATCGGGCCATTGTCTGGGCACGAACCCATGCCTATCTCGATCCTGAAACACAGCGCTGGAATGCACCTGGTTTGGGCAACACATTATCCAGTATTCAACGGGATCAAAACAGGCGTCATCAGGCCATTACCCAAGCCTTTGACCACTATCAAGCGCAACGAGACATCACAGACAAACCTCCCATAGATAGCTTAGAGACCACAGCTGTAGCCATAGCTCCTCCATCCTCCCAACCTTAGCCTGTCAGCAAAAAACCACAAGCAGAGGAAACGGATAAAGACAGCCCGTTATCTCCTCAAATGGCTGCGATTGAGTTTAATGTGGCTGACATCACACCGCACGATAGCCAGATCGAACCAGTGGCAGTCACGCCGATACCGGATACTGAACTATCTCAAGCACCAACCCCTGTCACTAAAGAACGACCTCAGGCAAAGGTGATCCTGCAAACCGATGACGTCAAAATTCGCAGCTAGTAAACCCTATGCATCAGCGAGGGTTTGTCTTGGACGATAGACAACAATAAAAAAAGCAAGCTAGAGTGAGTTTGATGTCGGCGGATCATGTCAATATCATGCACTCTCCATCTTCTCCCATTTCATCGCTGTCAGACGCAATCGAGCGCTGTCAAGCTTTAGGTATGCGACTGAGTCGCCAACGCCGCTACATACTAGAGCTACTGTGGGACGTGCAAGAGCATTTATCTGCCCGCGAAATCTATGATCAACTCAATCAGCGCGACAAAAAGATCGGTCATACTTCCGTTTATCAAAACCTTGAAGCACTTTTTGATCAGGGCATTATTGAATGCGTTGAACGTTCAGATGGTCGATTATATGGCCATCTAAATAGCTCCCACAGTCATGTGAACTGTTTGGACACACAGAAAATAATTGATATAGATGTTGAATTACCCAAAACCCTGATTCAAGACGTGGAACAGAGGACGGGTCTTAAAATTACTGATTATCGTATTGATTTTTTTGGCACCGCAGATTAGAAATATCTAAGGTAAAAGCAGCACAAGCATTCAACTAAGACTTTATATATCGTTTAATTCTAATCACTCAGCACATCACGGCTGAAAAGAACTAGGACAGTCCCAAATACAATTGTTGCCATTACCAATTCCATAATTCAATCCTCATCTCGGTCGCTGACACTCTTATTAGAGTGCCTTACTTTGTACTATAGTGCGAACTTTTAGATGAATTTTCTTTGAATTTTTAGCCAATACTTAACTGCGAATTTGCACAGGCATGACAAGGTAGGTCATCTGTAATCCACTCACAGGCGTCAGAATGGCCGGACTTGTCGCCGAGCTACACTGCAACTGAATCTCAGAACTCGGTAACGCCCGCAGCCCCTCAAGCAGGTAACGCACATTAAACGCAATGTCTAGATCGTCCCCTGTGACCTGGGCAGACATTTCCTCGCGACCACTCCCAACTTCTTGAGCCTCAACTGAAAGTGCCAGCGTCTGTCCTTTACCTGAGATGGACAGCTTAACGATGTTGTTTCGCTGATCGGCCAACACACCAATACGCTCTAATGCAGCCATCAGCTGCTTTCGATCAACCGTCAGCTGACGCTCAAACTTTGGGGGAATCAGCTGTCGGTAGTTAGGATAGGCGCCTTCTAGCAGCCGGGTAGTAATGCGCTGATGACCTAGTTCAAACACAACCTGGGTAGGATCAAATCTAAGGGCGATGGGTTCTGTTCCTTGATAGGCCTGTAGCAGTCGCTCTAATTCTCGCAGCGCTTTCCCGGGAACAGTCACATTGATAGCCAGATCGATGCCAGAATCATCAGCACTTTGGAACGCCGCTAATCGATGACCAGCTGGAGCGGCAAATTCTAGGGTTTCTGGTTCTGCCACCACATGCACTCCAGTTAATACTTGCTTAGTTTCATCAGAACTGGTCGCAAATAAAGACCCACGTAATCCCTCTAGAATAGAATCGGCAGAAACACTGGCCACTTGCCCATCTTCCACCAAGGGTAGATTTGGATAATCGGTAGCGTCCATGCCACGAACCTGATACTCACCAGCAGAGCAGGTAAGCGTAATCACTGTTTCAGTTGCTGACTGGCTAAAATCTAAATCCTCTGGCGGTAGTTTCGCCACAATATCCCCCAGCAATTTTGCTGGTACGGTCAGAACACCCCCTGCCTCAACATGGGCTGAGAAGCTGGTCTGAATCCCTAGGGTTTCATCAAAACTGGTCAGGGTTATGCGTTGTGTGTCGTCATCAACCTTGACCAAAATATTGGCCAATACAGGTTTGTTGGGCCTGGAAGGGACGGCTCGACTGACGATGGAAAGGTGTGTGTTGAGATCACCCTGGGAGCACACGAACTTTATAACTGACATATCAATATCAAGAATGCTGGCCAATCGTAACACCCTGGAAGAAGGATGGAAAGCCTTTGTTTTATACAAGTTTTGATGATCTATTCTCTAGATCTATCTATTATTAGATTTAAACAATAGTAGTAGTAGGGCCTGTGGAAACTGTGGAAAACATGATTGCATCCCTTACAAGATCTGCAGTGTGAATCTATTCGAGCATGTGGAAAAAATGTGGATATCTAAGGACGTTTTCCACATGAATCCTCAGGTTGAAATCTTTTTCCCCATAGCCCCTTTTCTTCTCCCCAACTAATCCCCAATTTTTCCACAGATAAAATGGGGTTTTCCACAAGCTGAGCCCCTTGTTGATTGGCACCAAACTTAATATTGCTCAAGGAATCGAGCCCATGATGCCTAATGTAAAATGGTTCTGCAGTACTATTT
>CALBPH010000765.1 GCA_937899365.1 uncultured Leptolyngbya sp. | reverse complement strand
AACGAGTCAGAGTCGATTAATCATGCCGTAGGGTGTGTTGCGGCTCGCCCAACGCACCATTTAAGAAATGGCGCGTCACGACACACCCTACACAGGATTTCATAGCCAAATTTGTCGCTTTGGCAAAATGTAAATCTAACCTCAGTCTTGGTTAGATGACTGTACTAGCCGCTCAATTCCCCCCAACCATCCCAACCAAACCACCACAACAAACCAGTGCACCACCACCGAGGGCCATAGGGAGCCCGTCAGTAAATAAAGCACCGTACAGATTACCCCCAGCAAGGCAGCCAACCCTAGAAAAACCGGCTGTCGAAAGGTGAAATACCCTTGTTTATAAAGGGTTACCCCATTAATCGGATGATAAATCACAAACAAAAATAAGCTCAGACTGCTCCATAGCCAGATCGTCGCTGTCGACTTTCCTTCCCCAGGGTGAGGTAGCAACAACCCTCGAAAAACGATCTCTTCACATAATGCCGGAGCCACCAGCGTTTGCGAGACTATCTGCCAGCGATTTTCAGTATGCACCTGCCATTGCAAAAAACCTGAAAAGAATCCAATGGGCAGTGCAAAGGCTGCATACACAGCAAATGCCACAGCCGTCAGCCCCAGGCCCCTAGCATCAGGTACCGTCGTTAGAGCAACAACAATTCGTTCCCACAAAAGACCAACCATGGCCACGATTACTAAACGTCACGATAACAATTTAATCGTGCCATGGCCCGCTCACGGTTCTCACTATCCTGTAGTGCCTGGACAACAGCTTGCCCCTGTTCAAAGGCTCCTACTCGTCCATAGGCAACTGCAATTTCCTCATACACACTGCCACGATCCCCCGTATCCTCTACTACCAAATCCTCACGAATCTGGAGAAATTTTGATTCCTCACCAGGGATACTTTTAGCCACCTCAAACGCCCGGGCTAAAACCGGCAATACCTGGTCAGGTTGTTCTGCTTGGGTATAGAGTTCCGCTATTCGTAGCAGCTGGGTAGCCCCAGTATCAGAGGCACTGTAAACCCGCCCTAAGAGCCGCACTGCTTGGTCACGCTGCCCTGCCTGGAAGTATCGCTCTGCAATCTGTAGCATGTCATCTAGCTCAAGATGGGTGATATCACGAGATTCAATAACATCTAACGCCCTTGCATACTCTTCTTTTTGAAGTAAACGATCAACCAAGAGCGTTCTCCATAGGGGATTTTGAGGTTGGGTTTCGGCAATGATCTCAAAGAATCTGAGGGCAATATCGTACTCTCCCATCTCAACCCAGCCAGTAACCACCGTTTGCAATGTAAATGCGTCGTCTGAGTTGGTTATCTGCTCCTGCACCATTCCCAACACTGACTCCAACTAGTCAGGTGCCGTCAGTCCCCCTTTCACACGCTCCAGAGCAATAACATTCAGCGCCTCTAGTCGATCAGAAGAAGACTCAAAAGCCTCTGCCGCCCGAATAGCCTGGGCCATGGTTGCATCTGAGTTTTCTAGGCTGTCAGCCTGTCGCTGCTGTAGTCCGATACCCATCAGAGCCAAAGCATAGTTACTTGAATACGGCTCTTTTGTTCTCTCAGCCATGGCAAAGGCCGCATCAAAGTCACCCGCTTTGGCATGGGCCACGGCCACATCTACCCAAGCTCGCCGCCGAACAGAGTTATAACTCGGGTCAATCCGATCGAGTATATCCATGGCAAACGCAATTTGTCCCGATTGTGCAGCTGCCCTGGCAACATCTCCGTAGGCCCAGTCTGGATTGAAAATTGTTGCTCCCCCTGACTGCTTGATGGCAACAAGGGTTTCAATTGTCGAAACCGCTAGCTCATAATCTTCAAGCTCAATTGCCCGCTTGATCATGTCTTCTAAGACTTCATTGCGAGCATAGTCTTGTTCAATGGTTTCCGTTGATGCCAGCGCCTGCCGTAGCACATTGCCAGCGGCCTCAGTATTGCCAGCGTCGGTATAGTGGGTCGCTAGGTCCGACAGCCCATCCACCTTAATTCGACCGTCAGGGGCAGCCGATAGGGCGGTCAAAACTGTTTCGGCAAATCCTGCCTTGATCAGTTTTTGGGTGAAACTGGGACCTGGATAGCCGTCTGTTGTAATCACAGTAACGGCTTGATCAAAATATGGCTGTGCCTGGTCTTCATCTCCCTCTGCTGCTAGGTATAAACCAATATCGGTCAGGGTACGAACCGTCGGCTGGTCAAGGGTTAACTGCTGCACCAAGCTTGCCGCCCGATCCAACTGGCCTAACCGGGCTGCGGATAGGGCCGCACTACCGATGATATTTTCTCGATAGTAGGGTTGCTCGATGGACTGTGCTAGCTGCATTGCCTGGTCAATGTCTCCCGCTTCGGCATAGACAACGGCGATGGGTTCCACGGTCTTGTCTCGCCTCAAGGCGTCGGCATAGGTAACCGCTTCGGCCTGTTGCAGTGCCTGGGTTGCTATTTCAGCTGCAGTGATGTCTTCGCCCAGGGCCATATACACCTGAGCAATTGTTGTCAGACGGTTGGCTTGTATTTCGTTCCCTTGCACATTGGGGACCAGTTGTTGTGCCTCGAAGAGAAGCGCTAGGGCGGTGGCTTGGTCTTCGATGGCCCCATAGTCTGTGGCTATCGTGGTCAACATGCGAATTTTTAGGGCGCTGTAGCCCGCTGGTAATTCTTGGGCTGCCAGGGTTGCTGGGGCGAGCACAGTGCGAACGGCGTCTGGTTCACCTAGTTCAACCAATTGGTCTATTTCGTGGACCAGCCACCCAGAACTACCGCTATTGGATGCAATAAAATCTTCAAAAATCAATGCTCTTGCACCGGCATCCCTGACTGTTCTGGCAAACCCTAGGGCCTTGGCAAGATGGTTGGCTGCTGGTTGTATCTGTCCTTTTCTTAGGGCCTGACGCCCCCACTGTGCCCGGACGGTTACCTGATTGCGCTGATAAAAGCCGGTTTCATCGATGCACATTTGCGGTGCCTGTGCCTGGGTCTGTGCCTGTACTTGCAGCTGAGGCATTGACACCCCTAACCATCCCGCCAAACAACCGAGGGCTATCCAACGTTGGCTAAACAGTTTTATTTTCTGTTGAGTGCTCATGGGGGCGGTTAGGGAAAGTAAATGGGGTAGTAGACGGCCCCGGTGGGGAAAGAGAATTTGTCTGTAGCCGTTCTAGCACTGGCGAATGTACTTCAGCCGGGGGTTGGCAATGCAAATCATGTGTCTATCTGTGGGGATGTCTACAGTGGGACAACGTATGTTTACGCGTATCAGCCATGTTCAAATTCACGGCCAGTTTCCCATGGGCGACTTGTGCTGGATATCTGGACCGTTGTTTGGTTGCGACTATTAAGCGAACGCGTGAAAATATAGGTAGCCATGTTACGCCAATTCGCCTTGAACACTACTGCCAGTCACTGCCACGAAAAAGCCATCGATCAACAGCAGACTGCCCGCACTGATGTTGCCATCATCGGTGCCGGTGTTGTGGGGCTAACCCTGGCCTGCGCCCTACGCCACAGCGGCCTCTCCGTGGCAGTGATTGAAGCCCAGAGTCAGGCCAAGGCGGCGGCCCGTGAGCGAGCCTATGCGATTTCCCCCATGTCGGCGCGAATTTTTCAGCAGATGGGGCTGTGGGAACAGGTGGGACCCTACATCACCCATTTTCAGCGGGTGCGCATGTCGGATGCGGAGTATGGCAAGGCGGTCAATTTTTATCCCACCGATAGCCCCGTCGATGCGGTTTACTATGGCGCGGAGCATCGGGTACTCATCCAGGCCCTACAGGGGTTAGCCACTAATATTCATCGCATCACCGCCTATTACGACACCACCCTGACGGATATTCAAGCCACCGCGACGGATACCCGACTTCTCCTGGAATGTGACGGTGAGCGGCAGACTTTGCATACTAAGCTGCTGGTGGGGGCTGATGGTGCCCGCTCTAAGATTCGTGACTATGCGGGTATTCGCACGTCTGGTTGGGCCTATTGGCAATCGTGCATTACGACGGTGCTTGCTCCGGCAAAGTCCCACCAAAATACGGCCTACGAAAAGTTTTGGCCCAGTGGTCCGTTTGCCATCTTGCCGATTCCAGGCAATCGCTGTCAGGTGGTGTGGACGGCACCCCATGCCGAAGCCGAGGCCATGTTGGCCCTGCCTGAAGACGCTTTTATGGCAAAGCTGCGTCGCCGTTATGGGGATGGCATGGGTGACCTAATGATGGTTAAACCACCGATGATGTTTCCCGTGCGGTTGATGCACAGCCATCGCTATGTGCAACCTGGGATTGCGTTAATCGGTGATTCGGCCCACTGTTGTCACCCGGTGGGTGGGCAGGGGTTAAATATGGGCATTCGTGATGCGGCCGCCCTGGCCAAGGTTCTACATGCTGCCCATGCCCGCCAAGAACCGATTGGGCATATCCGAGTCCTGAAGCGCTACGAACGTTGGCGACGTACTGAAAACTGGCTAATTTTAGCCATGACTGACCTGCTAAATCGCTTATTTTCTAACCGTCTGCTGCCGCTGTTGTGGCTGCGTCGCACCGGCTTTTGGGTAATTGAGCATGTGGTGCCCCTAAAGCGAATGATTCTGCGGGTAATGACCGGGTTCTTTGGTCGGCAGCCGATTATTTAGGGCGAGCAGCGGCTAGATGATTAGTCGCACCAACATGACCAATAGAGGGTTGACTAGGCAACTCTGTTGGCATTGTGTGAATTACCTTATCAGTATATTAAAAAATCTACATGCATTGTTTTATACAACTTTGCCGTATCGTAGAATACTTACTACGCTTTTTAGCGTAAATGTTCCTCCAATTAGCTGATGTACTGACGTTTTTAAGTTTCTATTCTTTGTATCAAGGGTGTCAAAGACAATTGGTTTTAGACAATTAACGCATTAGCCACAACAGAATCATTGAAGGATCACTACGGTTTGTGGCGTTGCTGAGTCTCGGGATAGTTTTATCTGCAAGGTGCTGATTTACGGCATTTTTGATGGATCGATGTATCCCCTGGTTCAGCTATGGCTGACTTGTTGCTAATGCTCTAATTAATTGTCTATACAAATCTCATCTACGCATCGAACACCTTACTTTCAGGATATGTGCCATGCAGGCCCTCGCTACATATACCCATTCTCTATCCTTATTTAATAGCTCTTCTACACCCGTATCTAAGCCTCTAAACATGCAGCGTGCGGGAACTCGGTATTGGAAAACGCTGGTGGATAAGGGGGTACCTTCGGGAGAGGCGCGGGAACTTGCGATCGCAATTATCAACTTCGTCTACCTAGACAGTCCGTTGTCGCCCCATCAGAAGCATCTAATCGGTCGTTACTACCGACACATTTCTACCCTAGAGCTGTTGTCACTACAGTTTTGTTGACAGTTCAGTACGGGCAAAGCGTTGTCCCATAAGGACTTCGCCAGGCCAGCTGATGCGATGCACAGGGCCTATGTGATCAACGAGTGTGACGAATCGGGGTCTAAATCACACTAACCATCCAGTAGTTTGAATAGATTTACGAAATAGCCTTTGCCTTTTTTGTAGAGGCCTTACACGGGGACCAGCACAGTCACCAAGTGGGTTTGTTTACTAATGAGATTTCTTTAGCAAACTCTTCCCCTTGGCTGAGGATTCTGTCAATAAAGCAATGTTACGGTTTCTACGACTGTCGCTGCCTGAGTCACTTATACCCGCTGATTAGGAGGGGGATACTATGCAAGCATCTGTGGCCGTTTTTCCAGACGTCAAACCACCATCAAACCGAAAAAAATCTAAGCGTGCAAAGCTTAAGCGTATTGGTGCCAGGCACTGGCAACAGCTGATGAGAGTTGGTGTGCCCCAACAAGACGCAAAAGACCTGGCGATTGCAGTGGTTCGCTACACCTATCTTGCCTGCAGCCCGTCATTCGAAGAAAAACGTCTCATTGGTCGCTACTGTCAGCACCTGGGTGCCGCCGGTCTGTGGCATCTAGAATTGTTACTGGGCAGCTAGGTTTTAATCTGTTGTGGTGAGTTTTGAGTTGAAGATGTTAACTCAAAACTCAGTTAATCTAAGCCGATACCGCCAGCAGTTCATCTAGTTTTTGACTTGCATCGAGCGCGTGGATCGCATCGCAGCCGCCGATGTGCTCGTCATTAATAAAAATCTGTGGCACTGAGCGCTTACCGTCGGAGCCTCGGGCCACCATGACATCCCGCGCCTCTTCGTCTCCATCGATCACATATTCAGTAAAATCTACCCCTTTATTCGTCAAAAGTTGCTTAGCGCGAATACAAAAAGGGCATCTCATCCAAGTATAAATTTCAACCTTTGCCATTATTGAGTGATACCTAAGTTCGAAACTGCTGGTGAGATCCTAACGCATCTGTTTGCCAGAAATCTGTCAGATACGACGCTTAAAAGTCCACACCGCGCTTTAGTTCTACACCGCGCTCAGCATAGTGTTTGTGGTTAAATACCTCGGAATGGGCGCTAGCCAGTTGAAAGTAGGCGGGCGGAGTTTTGCATCGCCCCGTAATAATCACTTCTGTGTCCTTGGGTTTACGCAGCAATGCCTGGACAATGGGCTCCTCGGGTAGCAGCTCCAGGTCTACGGTGGGGTTAAGCTCATCGAGAATAATGGTCTTGTATAGACCCGAGGCAATGGCCGTACGGGCAATTTCCCAACCGCGCTCGGCCTCTACATAGTCAATGGTTTGCTGCTGTCCTCGCCAGACGATGGCATCGCGGCCACAGCGCTGATGATCCACCAGGTTCGGGTAGCTCTGACGCAGGGCGGCAATGGCGGAATCTTCGGTATAGCCCTTGCCCCCCTTAAGCCACTGGATAATCATTACCCGGTGGGATTTGTCCTGGCTGATGCCAATGCCGATGGCCTGGAGTGCCTTGCCCAGGGCGCTGGTGGACTTACCTTTACCGTCCCCCGTGTAGATTTCAATGCCGCTTAGCCCCGGAATTTCAGAGGTGGCATAGTGCTGGGGCTTCATTTCTGAATGCAAATCGGCCACATCTAGTAGGGCCGGGGGGGCGCTACGCCCCGTGGCAATAATTTCTAGATAGTTGGGCTTTTGGCGCAGGGTGCGCACCACATCGTCAATGTCTAGTAGCTCCAGGTCTAGCACCGGGTTAAGCTCATCGAGTACCACCACAGAATAGAGACCCGATGCGATCGCACCCTTGGCCACATCCCACCCCCGCTGCGCCTCCTGTTTATCAAACTTAGTAATCTCATCCACACCAAAATACTCGGCTCGCCCGGTGCGCACCTGATCGATCAGGTGGGGAAAGCCCTGCTGTAGCGCTTCAATAGCTGCATCTTCGTCATAGGTGCGGCCCGGTCCCTTTAAAAACCGCAGCAGCAGCACCCGACTCTCCATAAAGGTTTGAATCCCAAGACCAATGGAGCGCAGCACCACCCCAAGCGCCACCTGGGATTTACCCTTACCTTCGCCATCGTAGACATGGATTTGCCCCACCATACGCTCTGACGTTTGCTGAGCGGTGCGAATACCGATGCCGGAGCGAACCATGGGGAGGGTAAAAGAATAAGTGAGCGGTCTTTGATTGTAGCGCCTAGGAATGGACCCCTTTTGAGTTCTCAAGGTTGAATTTTGAATTGCAAAATGCGCCCAATTCAAAATTAAAAACTCAAAATTCACAACTATAGGATGTTCTTATCCCCAAATTGGGTATACCCTAATGGCTGAGATTCTCAGGCAGGTCATGGGCGAACTTGAGCCAGTGTTTCCGTTTAAAGCGGTCATATTTCAAATTTTATTTTTATTAGTGGCCATTGCCTTAGAAGCGATGGTGCTACGTCAGAAAATGCGCCTTGGGTACAGACAAAGCGTGCGCTATGCGGCGGCGGTTAACCTGCTGGCGGTGGTGGTGGGGTGGTTTGCCTTTTTGGCTATCGAACCGCTGATTGAGCCGCGACTCCAGGCCCAGGTGATTAGCTATGTGCTGTTTGATAATTTAATCAACAACACCCTCAAACCCCAGATGGGTTGGATCATCTTGGTGGCCGGGCTGGGAGCCTTTTTTATTACCCTGATAATCAAGCTCAAAGGGCTTGAGCTATTGATGCGGGCCGTGGGGACCTGGAAACTGCCGGCCAAACCCAAAGACCTGAGTCGTCAAGAACGCTATAGCCGTTCGCGCACCGGCACCACCCGATACCAGGAGGCTGCATCCCAGTTTGCGATCGCAGTTCTCCAGGCCAATGCCCTTAGCTTTAGTGCCATTCTGTTACTTTTGGTGCTGCGGTCTTATATTCTCAGGAGTGTCGCATGATTGACATCCTCAAGGACGCCATCAGTAAAATCCGCGCCCTGATTACGCCCCCCAGCTATTTGTCGTGGCAAACCTGTTTACTACTGAGTTTGTTTTCTTGGCTCATGGCCGCCATTGCCGAAAGCAGTGAAGCGGCACCCTTTACGGTGGTGTTGCTCAGTACCTTTAGCTGGTTGTTTCTCACCATTGCCATTTGGTGGGGGCTGACCGAAAATCCGGTGGAAATTGGCTATTTATCCATCAGCCCTTGGATTACGGCGGCGGTGATGTGTGTCTTTTTGTTTAGACCCTGGACCACCGAGCGGCTGCAGCTGGCCATGGGATGCTGGCCCGTGGTGGCGACTATCCTGGTGGCCATTCCTAACTTTTTTAACTGGGGTTTAGATTGGAAACTGCCAAAACCCCACATCCGTCAGGAACTGATTGTTCTGTTGCTGGTCAATTTGTTGCTGAGCAGCTGGATTATGTTTTACTTCCGCATCCAGCATTGGTTTGACGATTACCCTAGCCTAATGGCCGAAAACTTAGATAACAGCGCCTTTGTCTATCGGTTTGGCAACGACAGTAATGGCACGTCCCAGGCCGATATTCTCTTGACTAGCGCCGCGGCCAGTTTGATCAAACAGCTAGATAATGCTCCCTGGCCGCGGGTGGAACGGTGGCTGCTAAACCTGGACAACAGCATTAGCTCGGTGGCCAGCGGCATCATTTTAAATACGATTAGTGAACGGGTATTTTGGAGCTTAGATGCTCCCCGTCCCCAGTCAGTCTCCAACGGCTACCAGATCAAGCTCCGGGCCAACTGGCTTGGACCAACGGCCAAGGAAAACGGCTACTACGTTGAAAAGGTGTGTACCATTTTGCCCCGCCCCCTCAAACAGCGCACCGGTAACGAAGAACAACCAACCACCTCCACCCCCGTGGCCCAGGTTACCTGTGCAGACGAGACCAAAGAGGTGGAGCGTACGGTGAACGCTGAGACTGGCGTGCCATCGACTTGAGGACATTAGTAATTTGCCGATGTTAAATTTTGCTCGTATTGGCGTAGTGGCCCGCAACGTATTTCTAGAGGTCATTCGCGATCGCATCCTTTATTTGGCCGGGGTGTTTGCGGTGGTAATGGTGATGGCAGCGGTGAGGCTGCCGGAGGTGGCCGCCGGGACCGACACTAAGATTTTGCTGGACCTGGGGCTGGCGGCCATTAACCTATTTACCCTGGTGGTGGCGGTGTTTGTGGGCACCGGTCTCGTCAATAAAGAAATTGAGAAAAAGACGGTGCTGGTGCTGATTGCCAAGCCGGTCAGCCGATTTGAAATTATCTTGGGGAAACACCTGGGTCTGGCCGCCGTTATCGGTGTCTTACTACTGGTTCAGACAGGGATTTTTATTCTGATTTTGACCGTCAGACAGCTGGAGTTTCCGGCGGGTAGCATGCTGGTTGCGATCGCATTTATGTACCTTGAGATGCTGCTAATCATTGCCGTTACCATTACCTTTGGCGTCTTTACCAGTTCCCTCTTAGCGACCCTGCTCTCATTTGGCACCTATATCATCGGTCACCTCAGCACGTTTTTACTCGAGCTCAGTCAGCTGGCAGACACCGGCAGCCTCAAACGAGCGGTGGAAATTATGTATATATTTCTGCCGGATCTTGAAAGATTAAACTTGAAAAATGACGCCATCTACGGGTTTGGCGCGTTTTCCGCCAGTCCTACCACCCTGACG
>CALBPH010000764.1 GCA_937899365.1 uncultured Leptolyngbya sp. | reverse complement strand
CGACGAGCGATTACATCCCTGATCGGCTGATTATCCTTACACGTTAGGGACTACCCACGCGTAAATGCCGTTTCACTCAAAAGTTCATTTTTTTGAATGCCGTTTATGTCCCAGAGTCGCAGAGTATTGTCATTACTAGCAGAAGCCAAAAGCATCTCCATATTTGATGATACATTTGTTTTACTAGAATTAGGATTGAAGCTTAGATCATTGACGGTATCGTCATGGGTGAGGGTGGTGAGTGTTTCACTCTCTAGATCCCAAAGGTAGAAGCTTTGATCTTGCGTTCTAATAGCAACATGCTGGCCTGTGGGATTAAACTGAACTTCGTTAATAGTGGACGATATGGATACTGTAGTATCGAGTATCTCAGAAATTGTTTTTAGGGTCTCGCCTTCTGGCGAAACCAGATAGACTTGTAAGTCGCTGGCAACCAAGAGCATTGTCCCCATGGCATTTATGTCTACACTGTTAACTAGATTTGGATAATCTAATGTTTTTAGAATCTCTCCATCCATGGTTTGTAAGTGAATTTGGTTATCACTTGCGATCGCAATAATTTCCCCATCCCTATCTCCGATCTGACGTTGCAGGGTACCAAAGCTAACGTCAGTTAGAGGTTGCTCAAACTCCTGAGAGTTTACTAACTGACCATCGGTTGTCCATAGCCGTAGTATCGAGTCGCTTATGGTAGCAACTCGGCTGCCATCCGCATTGAACTGGAGCTGGCTCACGTGCCCTCTATAGAGTGGAGAGTCAAACACATCCTCCCCTTGTCGCCAAACCTGAATCGTATTGTCGCGACTAGCAAACACCAGGGTTTTGCCATCTGGACTAAAAACCGCATCGACCATATCACGGTCTTGAGGAAGTGGCTGCTGCCCATCGCCTTCCACATCCCACAAAGTGATTTGTTTGGCACTACTTGCCAAGACTTGGGTACCATCTGGACTAAAGCGAACACTATTCACCCAATCGTCATGGGGTAATGTGCGTTGTTTTTCACCTTGTAATGTCCATAAGTGAACTGTTCTATGGCCCGCAGATGCGATCAGGGGCTCTTGATTATCTTGGGTCGTTTGTATGGGTCGAAACTGAGCCATATTGACCCAACTTTGATCCGGGAAAGACTGTACTTTTTCACCCGCCAATGTCCATTGTTGAGTAGCTTTATAAGTGCTGGTCAACAATGTCTCACCATCAGCACTAAACTCAACACTATTCACCCAATTTCCATGGGGAATACGACGAATAATATTGCCATCTAAGGTTACTAACAACACCCGCTGAGCACTGGCAACTGCCAACATATCACCATCAGGATGAAATGCAATATCTTGTATCCCATCCTCAACGTCAAAGCCATCGATCAATTCTCCATCACGCGTCCAGAGCTTGACTGTTTTATCTGCACTACTGGATGCTAAGGTCTGACCATCGGGACTAAAGTCAACGCCCGTTACCAGTTGTTGATGTTTATCGAGGGTATGCAGCAACTTGCCTGTCATATCCCACAGTCGAATGGTTTTATCACGACTTGCTGAGGCAATGATCTTGCCATCCGGACTAATGGCAAGTCGATTCACGTCATTGGTATGCCCTGAAAGGCGATTGTGTTCTCTCCAGCCCTTCTCATATACAGATGCTTGTAGAGCAGTTAGTACATTACTCTGTGTGTTTTGAGTGACTCGTCCCAGCTGTCGTCGCAGTTGTTGTCCAGCTCGTAATGCTTCTAGCAATCCATCGAAGGTCTTACCTGTGCTGGTTAGTGAAAGTGAATAGCGACTCAATGCGTTAATTTGACTTTCTTGAAAGATTTCTACCTGATTTTTTTGGTTGAGGGCAAATAGCGTGAGCACGGCCATTGTTACGCCTGCTCCAATAGCCCCAAGGGCGATCCTACGAGCCCGGCGTAATTCTCGTTGCTGGCGCTCCTGCTCTTGCTGCCGCATGAGATCGCACAATTCTTGACTGGCATGGATGAACGCAACTTGCAAAGCCGTCGGAGTCGGTTGCTTGGCTGCGACAATTGCTTCTTGAAGCCAATTAATCGCCAGCTTGGCTTCACTACCTCGCAAGAGAAGATCTTCAATTTTGTTTTTCTGTTCCCACTCTAATGCTCGAACCAGCATGCGCGTATGAGCTTTCACATATTCCAGGTCTGTATTTAGTGTTTCCACCAAAGAGGCAAACGCCTGATTAAAATCATTATCTTCTTTGAAAAATAGCCAGTTGTGTTTACCCAATGCCGGACGTACCAGGGACATATCAAATCCCTCTCGGTACACAATCGGTAACAACCGCTTATTGTTTTCTACCGCATGATCAATCTCCTGACCACACACTATAGATGCAATCGAGTCAGGACTGATGACAAAGATAAAGGTATCTGCCGCCTCAATACCTGCCTTAATTTCCTCCCACCAGTCCGCCGTTAGGGGAATATCTTCCCAATCTACCCAGGCATCGTACTTACTATTGGCCAGCGCCTGGTTCAGCACCTGTACAAAGGCTTTATCCTTGCGAGAGTAGGAGATAAAAACATCTGTCATCGTGACTACCCTCCTTTAACTTTCAATACCATCACAGATCGCCTGTTGCTGATCAGGTGGTGTGTCTAGATACTGGGTGTACTCGCGCCACCACTCGCAGCCCCGCTGCATCAGGGCAGCAAACTTCAGCGCTTCTAAATCCCACAAAATGGCGGTTTCATCAGAACTACTGGAAACCAACGTTTTGCTATCGGGACTAAATGCTAAACCCTGAATCCAATCGCTGTGGCCTACGAGAATCTGTAGCAGTTCTCCTTCGATTGCCCAAACTTTAATGGTGAGGTCTTCTACCTCAGTAGCGATGAATTGACCATCGGGACTGAAAGCAAACTGTTTGAGTTTGTATTCAGCACTACCTAGTAAGCGCAATAACTCCCC
>CALBPH010000763.1 GCA_937899365.1 uncultured Leptolyngbya sp. | reverse complement strand
GACACATTCGTGTTCGCGGGGTACTTTTTTGCCTGACGTCGATTGGTCAGTGGTGAATGCACCCTAAACGTATCATAGCTCACATAATTGAAATGTAGCCTGTGATGACATCATGGACACTCTAGAAATCGACACAGGAAACGGCGTTTCACAGTTTGTTTAAGCGATTCTGTTGATAGCACAAGCGTTTAACTGTTGCCCCTACCCTGTGAGACACATTCGTGTTTCCAGGGTACTTTTTTTGACGCTGTCGATCTAAAGAAGGCGCTATTTGAACGCAGTGCACACAGATAAAACCTTATTGAGGATCGGAGACGCTGATTTTTAGGCTGGAAGATGAAAGCGGATGGGCGTTCGTCTCTTTTATTGCATCTGTCAGATTAATTAAGATCATAAATATCGCTGAAGGCCTTAAACAGCCACAGCTAAGCTGACTTGCCATCGACGTGAGTGTCTCCTTTGGAGATATGTATCCGTCGATGGCTATGCAACGGGAAAGCAGATCAGCTGAGTCTAGCTAGACTAAACTAGCTGCCGCCTTCTTTTGCACCCATTCGGTAATCAATGGATTTACCAGTTCGGGTGCTTCATCCTGGGGGCAATGGCCCACTCCTGGGAGTGGTATGAATTGTTCGACGACATTATATTCACTGAGTTCCCGACCTAGTGCAATCGGTTCCCATGGGTCGTCTTCGCCCCACAGCATCAGCACCGGACACGTGAGCTGAGGTAATAAATCTTCGGCTAAGGGACCTTGGGAATAGCTGATAAAAGCAACAAATACATCTACGGCTGCGGGGTCTCGGGCAGGGGCGAGGAGGAGTTCGATCAGGTCGTCGGTGACTTCCTCTTTGCGACCGTAGGCTTGGCGCAGAATATTTTTGAGGGTTTTGGGCTTGGCTAGTCGAGAGAAGAAGAATTGACCAATGGGCTTGTAGTTTAAGATTGCCTGGATCAGGGGTGTGGGCGCACTGCGATACCAGGGGAGGGTGGCGCGTTTGCGATCGTGCAGTAGACGCAGTGAGCAATCGAGAATGACGAGGCCACGGACTTGGTGGGGAGCTATCGCCGCGGCTTGCATAGCGACGATGCAGCCAATAGAGTTTCCGACGAGGAAGGTGGGTTTGCCGATGATCTCTTGGCAGAAGTCGATGATTTGTTGGCCCCAGGTTTCGAAGGTGTAGTTGATGGGGCTGCCAGGGGCCGGTTTTGCGGACTGACCATAGCCAATGAGGTCAATGGCATAGACGCGGTGGGTTTGGCCGAGGTCGGGTAGGTTCTTTCGCCAGTGGTCGCTATGGGCTCCGAAACCGTGAATGAGGAGGAGCGGTGGACCTTGAGTGCCAGCGGTTTGATAGCGAATGGGAAAGCCTTGCCAGGTCCAGAAGTGGGTTTGAGGGTGGGCTGGTTGGGTCATGGATATGGGCAGGGCTAATAGGTAGAGTGCTTTAGTCTTTCTTGATTATTGCGTACTGTGATGGTCAGTGTTGTATATACGGAGTTCCAGTTAATACTGGGTGAACTGAGGAAGGGGTTTGGTTGTGGCAACAGCCTGTTTGAAGCCATGACTTGTGATAATGGAGTATTGTTTGTTTCTGAAGAGAGTCTTCGTGATGCTTGAAGAGGAAACAAATTCCGCGATCATAAATCTGAGCAAAAGTCTCTCTTCTATCTCGACAAAGACCGTTGCTGATTTAGAGGATAAACCGAGCGTGAGATATGCCATGGGACAGTATCTCGCAGATAAAATCATACCGAGGATCAGCAACGCCCAACAAAGTACCGCTGGCTGAGGCGACCTTCAATGGTGTGGCAATCGACGGATGCATACCTCCAAAGGAGAGACTGAGCTACCGTCGATTGCGTGTCAGCTTAGCTTTCGCAGTCTAAGGCTTTCAGGGATATCCAT
>CALBPH010000762.1 GCA_937899365.1 uncultured Leptolyngbya sp. | reverse complement strand
CGCCCCTTCTTTGCGATAACGGTCTAAGGCTGCCGCCGACGGTGAGCGCTTTTGCACGAGTACCGCATCAAATAGACGGCGACCGCAGGCGCGATCAATGGCATGAATGTGCTCAGATACGCTGTAATTGTCGGTCTCGCCGGGTTCGGTCATGATGTTGCAGATATAGATGCGGGGGACCTGGGTAGCGGCGATCGCATCGGCAATATCAGGCACCAATAAGTTCGGCACAATGCTGGTGTAAAGACTACCGGGGCCAATGATGATGTAGTCAGCTGCCTTGATGGCATCAACCGCTCTGGGCAGGGCCGGTGGCGCCGTGGGGGTGCAACCGCTGCTAATGATTCGACCACGGGCCTTAGTGATATTCGATTCGCCTTCAATCCGGCGGCCATCGCTGAGTTCGGCCCATAGTTTGACATCACTCAGGGTGGAGGGTAAAACCTCACCCCGAATTGCCAGCACCTGGGAGCTTGCAGAAATGGCCTTTTCCCAGTCGCCAGTGACTTCATTCATGGCGGCCAAAAACAAATTGCCAAAGCTGTGACCGCTAAGACCGCTGCCGCTGCTAAATCGATATTGAAACAGTTCGGTAACTAGCTTTTCCTGGTCTGCTAGGGCGGCCAGACAGTTGCGGATGTCCCCCGGCGGCAGTCCCCCCATTTCCCGGCGGAGCCGTCCGGACGAGCCGCCATCGTCTGCAACGGTGACAATGGCGGTGATGTTGGCACTGTAGCGTTTTAGCCCCCGCAGCATGGTCGATAGACCGGTACCCCCACCTACCACCACAATTCGGGGGCCGCGGTTAAGTTTGCGATGGGATGCGATCGCATCCCACAGGCTATTTTCCTGACTGCCCGGCAGCAGTACTTCAGTAATCGACCCCAGGGTGCGACTCTGCCCCCAAATAATCAAAGACAGACCAAACAAAACTGCCAGGGGACCGCTAATGTAGCGGGGAATAAACTGGGTAATGGCGCGTAGCACCGTAGACACCAGCTGCACCGTAAAAAATACGGGCGTCAACCGGAGCCAGATCATGGCCCCCAGGCCAACCATCAGCACACCCACCGTGCTCAAAAACAGCCAGCGTTTAACCAATAGACCTGGTAGAAGCCAACGCACCCAGCGGTTATGAACCGGGGTCAAATCCTTTGTTTCTTGCCAAACAAAGCGAATATTGCGCTTCAAAAACTTTCTTAGTGAACCGATCCATAAGAGCATAGGCTTATCTCTCACGCCCTTTTCATAACCATGGGTTATCTTGTCATAAGCTGTCCCCAGCTTGTTAGCGAGTTATAGCAACCGCCTACCGCCATGTCTGTCCCAGAAACAAACGCGATTGTTCCCGAATCTCCCTGTGATGGTGATATCCCCATTGTTGAACTTAAGGGTATCTCCAAGCGATTTGGCAGTAACCAGGTGCTCGACAATGTTGATCTGAGGGTCACACCGGGCGAAGCCGTCGCCTTGATTGGACCGTCGGGTACGGGTAAATCTACTATTTTGCGAATTATTGCGGGGCTGCTGGCCGCTGACCAGGGTGATATCTTTATCGCTGGTGAACAGCGCCACGGTTTGATTGAAGATGCCCAGGATCCGGTCAATATTGGCATGGTGTTTCAGCAGGCGGCCCTGTTTGATTCGTTAACGGTGCAGGAAAATGTAGGCTTTTCCCTCTATCAAAATTCTGATCTGTCATCCGGCGAGATTGGTCAGTTGACCAGGCAAGCGCTAGAAATGGTGGGGCTGCCCAACATTTGCGATCGCTACCCCGCCGAACTGTCTGGCGGGATGCGCAAACGGGTCAGTTTTGCCCGCGCCGTCATCACCAATCCCCGGGAAGCCCAAGACAAACCCACCGTCCTCCTCTATGACGAACCGACGGCCGGATTAGATCCCATTGCCTCCACCGTGATCGAAGATCTAATTCGCAATATCCATGGCAATCGCGGCTGCAGCACCTATTTGATCGTCACCCACCAGGACAGCACCATTCGCCGCACCGCTGACCGAGTGGTCATGCTGCACCAGGGAAATGTGCAATGGATGGGGCCGGTGGAGGACATTGATCACACCCCCAATCCCTATGTTCGGCAATTTTTTAGCGCAGCTACCGACGGTCCCATTCGAGTGACCCACTGATTTGAACTGGACCGATTGCACCCGTCGGGTTAATTGGGACCATGGGGTATTCCTGAAAGCCTTATATGACAGCCGCTGATCTGACTTACAAGTGGCAAATATAGCCGTCGTTTGTGATATCAATTGATACTGTTGGTAATCCCCCCGTATAATTTCTCCCAGGGCATCTCGACTGGCTGTACCATCTACCGTTAATCCATAGGAAACCCAATGCGTGCAAGAACCATTCGTGAAGGCTCTGTGGGGCTACTGATCTTGGCAGGTGTGGTCCTGTTTGGAGGATTGGTGATGTGGTTGCGAGGTATTAGCTACGGGCAGCGCAGCTACCGATTTTTAGTAGATTTTGAAAGTGCGGCGGGCATCCAAGAAGGCTCTGCTGTGAGCTACCGTGGGGTCCCGGTGGGGCAAATCCTGCGGATTTTACCCGGCTCTAATACGGTGACGATGGAAATCGAAGTCAATAAAGGGGACTTACGCATTCCCGCCCAGTCTGTCATCAAAACGAGTCAGTCCGGCCTCATTGGTGAAACCACCGTGGCGATTCAACCGCCGGAGTCAGCTAGCGTTAGCGATGCCATCCCAGGTCCGGTGGCGAATGACTGTGATAGCAGTCTGATCCTATGCAACGGCGATCGCCTTGACGGCATTGTCGGGGTCAATTACGAAGATCTTCTAGAATCCTCAGAGAAAATTTCCGAAACCCTGGCCGATCCTGAAATTTTGTCAGGGGTAAAGGAAATCTTGGAGAATACTCGCCTAATTTCTAACAACGTGGTGGGCTTAACCAAAGAGGTTACCCTGGCAGCCGGCGGCTTACGGGAGGAAATTAAGCCCCTATCGGCCTCCACCCAACAAACTCTCATTGCTGTGTCAGGGGCAGCGGAGCAGCTAGAAGCAAGCACCATCCAGACCTCTGAGCAGCTAGACGCCACGTTGGTCCAAGTGAATGCAATTTTGGCCACCAACCAGGACGACCTGGCCATTACCCTCGACAATATCAGTGCCAGCACCGGTCAGCTACGGTCGGCCCTAGATACCCTATCTCCCGTCATTCAAGATGGCACTTTGGTGAATAATATTGAGCTGCTGGCAACCAACGCCGCTGTCGCATCCCAAGATCTGCGCGACATCTCCGCCAGCCTTAATACCAGCGAAAATCTGGTTCTATTGCAGCAGACCATCGAGTCGGCCCGCGATGTGTTCCAAAGTGCTCAAAAAATTATGGCGGATGTGGATACCTTAACGGGAGATCCGGCTTTGCGGGGTAGCGTGCGCGAGCTACTGAACGGTCTGTCCGATTTGGTGTCATCAACGGGGGAGTTAGAGAACCAAACCGACGTGGCCGAACAGCTCAATGAACAGATCAAAATCGTTGAGGAGTTAGAGACGATGCTGGCGGCCGGTGAACCAGCCGTTCACAGTGAGCTATCTGACGCTGAACAACCGGCCCTCCGGTACAATGGCGAGCGCTATGTGACAGACTTGGCCAATGCCGACCCAACGGAGCAATAGGCCAGACTACAGTCGTACGTTCTGGAGAGCCTGGCGGGGGTCATAGCTACGCAGCTCATGGAGCTGCTCGTATAGGGTGCGTTCCTTGTCGGTAACGGTTTTGGGTGCCTTAATCATCACCCTAACCAGCTGATCGGTGCGGCTCCCTTTGGGCTTGGGCCAGCCCTTGCCCCGCAGCCGCAGGGTCTGTCCCGAGCGAATACCCGCTGGAATGTTCACGGTGACGCTACCGTCGGGTGTAGGCACCTCAACCTTGGCCCCTAGCACGGCCTCGTCTGGGGAAATGGGCACCTCACACACCAGGTTGCCATCGCCATCAAATTGGAAAAATGGGTGGTTTTGGATATCTACCGTCAGATAAATGTCTCCCCGCTGTTGGCTGTAGGGGTTCATTTGCCCCTTGCCCCGCAGGCGAATTTTGCTGCCCGGTTTCACCCCTGCCGGAATTTTGACCGTCAGCGCATCGCTACCGATGCGAAATTTCTTCTGGGTACCGTTAAAGGCATCGGCCATGGCCAGGGTAATACTGGCTTCTTGGTCAAACTGGGCGCTGTTGCCGCCGCCGCCCGTAGCATCAAAGCCAAACCCTGGAGAGCTGGCTGGCTGTCGGTAGCTGGTGCGGGCGCCGCCGGGAAAGCCCCCACCCAAACCGCCCAACAGCTCATTGAGCAGCTCAGTAAAGCTGCCGAAGTTGCGAAAGTCAAACCCACCAAAGTCACCAGGCGCTGCCCCGGGTCTGGTCTGGCCCCCTTGCTGCCAGTAGCGGCCAAACTGGTCATATTTACGCCGCTTGTCTGGGTCCGATAAAATTTCGTTGGCTTCGTTGATTTCTTTGAACTTGGCTTCGGCTACCTGGTCACCGGGGTTAACGTCCGGGTGATATTTACGCGCGAGCTTACGAAATGCACGTTTAATGTCGTCTGTACCAGCGGATTTACTGACCCCGAGAATTTGGTAATAATCTTTGAAGTCAGTTGCTGCCATAGCCAAGCTCCTCGTTGCGATCGCAAAGTCAAAACATCCTCTTGATTAGCCTAGCAAAGCTTTCAAGGGAAAGAGGTTCGGTATTCCGCCGTTAAAGATAAATCCTTAAGCGCCTAGACCGTTCCTAGGTTATTCGGAGGCCAAAACCGTACCGCCGCATGGCCAATCACATTTTCCACGGGTAAAAATCCCCAAATGTGACTGTCATTGCTGTCGTTACGATTGTCCCCCATTACAAATAACGCCTCCTTGGGTACTGTTACCGGATTCATTTCGTAGTTCGGGGAAGCCAAAATATAAGTTTCTGTGAGGGGTTGGCTGTTTCTATAAACCTGACCTTGATGTACCGCCAGGGTATCGCCCGGTAGCCCGATGATGCGCTTGATAAAGGCCTGCTCAGGTCGGTAGCCAATGGCCTGGAGCTGCGGTGGTGGTTCAAACACCACGATGTCGCCCCGGTGGGGCGGGTGAAACCGATAGGAGAGTTTTTCAATCAGTAGCCGATCGCCAATGTGCAGCGTCGGGTCCATTGAATTAGAAGGGATAAATCGCGGCTCTGCCACAAATAGCCGAATAACGACGGCAAGGGCCACAGCGATGACCACCAATTTGACATTGGACCTAACCAAATGTCTGATCGACAGCCCCGACGTCTTCTCACCAGCAGATTTTTCAGCCGTCATCATAGACCCAGCTAATGTGCCTAGTAATCTTACCCCTTCTTTATTCCGAATGTAGGGTCGTTCCATTGAACGACCCTACATTTGGCAAAGTGTCCGGCTACCCTACATAGTCTGCCCGTGTCCCGCGCGCATCCATGGCTGCCCCCAGACTGGTTAGCGCATGGACATAGGCCGCCGTCCGTACTGAGGTTTTATGGGTTTGGGCAAGGTGCCAGATGATTTCAGCGGCGTTAACCATCTGCTGTTGCAGACGCTGATTAACCTCGTCGGTGGACCAATAAAGACCGCTGCGGTTTTGGACCCATTCAAAATAGCTCACGGTCACTCCACCCGCATTGACCAAAATATCGGGAAAAACGGTGATTCCTTTGGCATCTAAAATATCGTCGGCATCAGCGCTAATGGGGCCATTGGCCACTTCAAAGATATAGCGAGCCTGAATATCTGAGGCGTTGGCTGCCGTGATTTGGTTTTCCAAGGCCGCTGGAATCAGAATATCCACATCCAAACTGAGCAGTTCTTCGTTGGTAATCACGTCGTGTTCAACCAAACTGCAGACGCTGTCATCACAGTAAACGGCTTGTACGGCGCGAGTATCCGCCTTAAATTTCTGAATGCTGGGAATGTCTAGTCAGAGGGGTGTGTAAATTCCCCCACGGGAATCACTCACGGCCACGATGGTGTACCCGGCCTCAAATAGGTGGCGAGCGACAATGCTACCGGCATTGCCAAAGCCCTGAACGGCAACGGTTTTTCCAGCGTTACCTGGCTGGTCTGACAGCTGCGCCATCATCGCCTCGAGCACGTAAAACGCTCCGGTACCCGTGGCTGTAGCGCGCCCCAGACTTCCTCCAAGGGCTACCGGTTTCCCCGTAATTACTGCCGGACTGCGCTGCTGGCGAATGATGCTGTACTGGTCCATCATCCAGCCCATGATCATGGGATTGGTGTAGACGTCAGGGGCAGGAATGTCGATGTCAGGGCCAATGAAGTTTGCGATCGCATCAACATAACCCCGGCTTAGCCGTTCTAACTCAGCCTTTGACAGTTCTTTGGGGTTGAGCGTTATCCCTCCCTTGGCGCCGCCAAAGGGTAGGTTCAAGGCCGCACATTTGAACGTCATCCAAAACGCCAGGGACTGCACCTCATCCAAGCTCACCTGGGGATGAAATCGAATTCCTCCCTTTGTTGGCCCCCGCGTATCGTCAAAATGAACCCGGTACCCTTCAAACACCCGCAAAGAACCATCATCCATTCGCACAGGAATAGACACTTTTAAGCTAGCCTTAGGGGCCTTTAGGCGCTCCGCCGCATCCTCAGAAATGATAACATATTTGAGCGCACGATCTAACCGGCGACTGGCGTCGGTGAGTAAAGAATTAGCCATGATTCCCATAGTACGAGACTCGGATACAGGCTCATAGCTAGAGCAGAAAATCAGCTAAGAATTCTTTACTAAACTAATGGTCGTAAGTACTTCCTTGAGAGCTCAGCAGTATCGTCGTCAAACTCTCCCTGGAATCTTGCCCATCTTGAGTCGCTTTGATGTCGGGGGCCTGCAGCTTAAACACCGTCTGTATGCGTTCGCTGAGTATATTTTCGCGGCTCACTCCACCGTCAATGGTCATCGCTGAATATATAGTTGCGATCGCTAAGGTCATGGCAGCAGCGGTAATACCCCGGTTGATAGTCTCGCTGACCTTTTGTCTTCTCTGCATGGTCCCGACTCTGTACTTATTTCAAGCTACTCAATTCCACAGATGAACCCCGAAGATTTCCATGGATTTTGCAGATACTTAAGTAAACGTTGCCTTTTACCGAACTGGTGTGAGTCCTATCACTCAAAATTGATATAACCATCACGCGTTCCATCCCATGGGCCTTCTACCTATAAATCTCGTAAGCGCTCGTGACAGCTTTTCCTAGGCGCTGGCCACCCCCTAAAACCGCAGGTAATGTAACAAAGTTGTCATCATTTGAGGAGGAAGTTGCAACCGACGCTTTAGATCTAGCCAGTCCCTATAGGGACCAAATTTCTGACGATAGTAAACCAGCCGCTCGGCCAGGGCTGGGTCAACATTAGGCACCGTTGCTAGCTCCTTAGCACTGACCCGATTTACGTTTAGCTGCCTGGGCATCAGCTCGCTGTCTGGGTCGTAATAATAAAACTGCACAATCTCCCCCAGACGTTGCAGGTGGCCCAAACGAATGCCGGTTGCCGCCGCCACATCATCCCAGCAGGTAAATGCCGTTCCTGATCGACTTAGCTCCACCAGGGTCCTGGCCTGATGAATCGAAATACCCGGTAGCCTTAGCCAATCATCAACGGTGGCTCGGTTAGCATCAATGCGCACCCCCAATTTCACCCCTAGCTGCACTTCCTCAGCTGAGCGAAATCGGTAGTAGCTATCCTGCCCTAGCTTCTGCTTAAGCGGATTTAATCCATCTTCAAGGGCATCTAAACCGCGTAGAGCCTGCTTCACCACAAATCGTCGTAATGATTCTCCACGATCGTTACCCATCGCTTAATTGTCTCCATGTACAGACGTTGCAGGCAACATTTTTTCGTCAAGGCATTTGCTCGAGCAAATTACGTCGTTTTTGTTCAAACTCATACTCTGAGAGCAATCCTTCCTGCCGTAGCTGCTCAATTTCACGTAGGCCCTTGGCCACAGCATCAACGGTGTCGCCAAGGTTAGGGTCTATTAATGTCTCGGGTGTAAACGGTCTGCCAATTTTTGCCCACAGTTTTTTTATCGGTGAGCCACTCAAATACCACACACCCTCCGCCGCACAGGCAATGCGCGGTAATTGTGTCGCCCCCAAAAGTATATAGACAAGGCCCCGACCATACTGCCCCAAATAAAACTTGTGAATGCCAGCAAACGGCACCGGTGTTGGCTGTAGTGCGCCTAAGAATGCCAGGGCAGCCGTAATAGCGACGTTTTTGTCATGATTAATTTGGGGAGCATCCATAAGCCGCGCTAGAACTTGATGATGGGGTCTATCATATCCAAATCTATCAATCCGTAATAATGCATCCGTCAATTGCTACACAGCCAATAATCCTGTGCTTCAATGAAACAGTTAGAATCAGACATATCAGCCTGTATAACTAGTTGATTAACTCTTCAGAGTTTAAGCGGGCACTCTTTCCCAATTTTAGTTTTCCCACTTACCATCGCCGGAATCTACCTTCCCCACACTGTTTATGAATTGTACGTGAACCAATTCTGAGCCAGCCTTTGCATGACCAACGCCAAGCCATTTCAAGATGAATGGATCACAGTTTCCGAGAAAGACCCTTACGCTGCATTGGGTCTTTCTCTAAATGCTGAAGATCGCCGCATCCTAAAACGCTATCGTCAGATAGCAAAGCTGCTTCATCCTGATGTGCAAGTTGGTAGCCATGCCCCCATTAGCCAGGCGTCTGAACAGCTGATAGCCAAGGTTATTAACCCAGCCTATCAACGTCTCAAACAGGAGAAGAGTCGGTCTGAGGTGTTGGCAAATATGCGATTTCGAGTCAGACAGCTGGACCGACAGGGCAAGCTGCTCCCGTCCTTTGAAAGCGCCCAGCAGCTGCTGCGGATTCCAGAAGCTGAGGTGGAAGTCTTTTATGAAAATACGGTCAATCAAATAATTGCGAAACAATTTGACTCAACCGATGAGTTTGCCGCTGTTTTATCGGGTCTGAGCCAGCTGAATCTAGCGTTTTTGCACCGTAAAATTAGCAATCCAATTCGGCCTAAGCGCACCGGACTAGTAGCCGTTGACCCTGCCTCTAAGGCAACAGAAGCAACACCTAAACCTGAAACACCGTCCTCTACCGAACCTCCGGTCATCAACTATGCCGAGAAATATGGCATGCGGGCGCGAACCTACTTGAGCCAACGCAACTATGATTTAGCTATTCAAGAACTCAGAGAAGGGCTAAAAATCACCCCCAACGAGATTGAACTTCACTCGATGCTGGGGCAGGCATACCTGATGAAAAAGTCCTATGGTATGGCGCGGGTCCATCTGAAGCGTGTCCTGGAACTCAACTCTAGCCATTCAGTAGCGCTCAAATATAGCCAGGTTTTAGAAAAACGTGTTGCTGAAAAACGCAAAGCTGAAACTCAGGCCCTATTACCGGATGCTAAACCGACAAAGGTCAAACCTAATAATGCCAAAGCTGGCAAATCAAAACCCGACAAGTCTAACCCTGAAAACCCCTGGTTTAAGCGGATCTTAGGACAATAGCTTTGGGGCAAGACATCGCCTACTCGGCTGCAAAAAATTACTCAGAACGTACACCCACCCGATAAGACCTAACTCTAATAGCCCCAACGCCAGCCAATCAAACGCTGCCTCCCCAACAATCTTGGTTTAATTGTCTTTTAGGCAGGCAGCTCCAGGTAGGGATATCTCACCTTTTCGGATGTCCAGCAAACTTTTAACTTAAAAGGGTAACTGTAAGGCCTAGACGCCTACCGATAGCGCGTAGCCAACGAAATTATGTCTCTGGGAGTATGTGTATGAGCTTTTTTGATTCAGAGATCGTGCAGCAGGAAGCCACGAAACTCTTTCAGGATTATCAGGCCCTCATGCAGCTCGGTAGCAGCTACGGTAAGTTCGACCGTGATGGCAAAAAGCTCTACATCGAGCAGATGGAGAGCATCATGGATCGGTATCGCGTCTTTATGAAGCGCTTTGAACTGTCCGAAGATTTCACCGCCCAGCTAACCATGGAGCAGCTCAAAACCCACCTGGGGCAGTTTGGTATGACGCCCCAAAAGATGTTTGAGCAAATGCAGGTAACCCTGGACCGTATGAAGGCCGATATTAAAGAGTAGTGCAGCCAATGCTCAGGCACGGCACCCAGGAATCCCCTTGCTCACCCTACGGACGGATAAACTCGGACGGGCGGCGGAAGTTCTGCACCGGTTCATTCCGTAGGGCTTGGGCCATATAGTCACGCCAGATGGGAGCCGCATAGCCTCCACCGGTTGCCCCTCGTCCCATGGGGGTATAGTCGTCATTACCAACCCACACGGCCTCCGCTAGCTGGGGCACGTAGCCCACAAACCAAACATCTCGTTGGGAGTCAGTGGTGCCGGTTTTACCCGCTGCTGGTCGGCCAATGCGAGCGTTGGTCGCTGTTCCTCGTTCGATAACGCCTCGCAACACATCGGTCAGTGCCGCCGTTGCCCAAGGGTCTAGCACTAGCTGTGGCTTGGGGGTATTGTCCAGCAGCACATTGCCATCGCTGTCAGTTACCTGGGCAATTAGAGTAGGGTCAGAATGCCAGCCGTTGTTGGCAAAGGTGGCATAGGCACCGGCCATTTCCATCGGTGTGAGATCTACAGAACCCAGCGGTAGGGAAATAACCGGGTCCATGGGGCTTTCAATTCCTAGCGTGCGGGCCACATCAATTACTCGGGAGATGCCCACCGCCTGACCCAGTTTCACTGCCGGGATATTACGAGATAGCTCTAGGGCTCGGCGGATCGGCATGCAGCCCATAAAGGAACCGCCGTAGTTTTTGGGTGAATAGTAGCCGGACCCATCGGGGTAGGTGACGGGGGTATCGCCCACAATGCTGTCGGGGGTATAGCGACCGGAGGCAAACGCTGAGTAATAAACAAAGGGCTTAAAGGCTGACCCAGGCTGTCGACGAGACTGGACGGCTCGGTTAAACTGGCTGCTTTCATGGTCAACGCCACCAACAATGGCCTTGACGTAGTGGGTGCGAGGATCGATGGCCACCAGCGCCATCTGATCGGCTAAGGCACCGCTACCAAACCGATTTACATGGGCCGATTTAACCGTCTGTTTGGCCAAATTTTGCAGCTTAAAGTCAATGGTCGTCTGCACCCGCATGCCACCCTTGACCACCGCTTCTTGGCCAAACTGTTCTTGAAGTTCCTGAACGACGGCTTCTGTAACGTAGGGGGCCTTACTGGAGTTAAACGAGGTGATTTTACCCAAGCGTAACGGCTGTTTTTTAGCCGCTTCCGCCTCAGCTGGGGTAATCCATTGCAGTTTTGCCATCCGATTGAGGACAAGGCTCTGCTCTTTTTTAGCCGCTTGATAATCCAAAAATGGACTTAGGCCTTCGGGGGCCTTAATGAGACCCGCCATCAGCGAGGCTTCAGCCAGGGTTAGATCTTTTGACGACTTATTAAAATAGCTCTGGGCAGCGGTTTCAGCACCGTAGGTGTTGTGTCCCCAATACACCTGATTGAGGTACATTTCGAGAATTTCATTCTTCTCAAAAATCTGCTCAAGTCTGAGGGCTAAAACCACCTCAGCCACCTTACGGCTGATGGCCTGCTGCGGTGATAAAAACAGGTTCTTAATCAGCTGCATGGTGATAGTAGAACCACCTTGAACCGTATTACCCGCCTGAAAATTAGCTAAAAACGCTCGGCCAATACCCACTGGGTTAATGCCGCTGTGAATATAAAAGTCACTGTCCTCAACCGCCAAGACCGCTCGCTTGAGGTGGGGGGAAATTTCGTTGAGGTCAACAACTTCTCGATTGGCTTCATCGTGCAAGCTGTCTAGGAGGTTACCCTCCATGTCGTAGACGTAGCTGGTTTCTGTCGGGATGTAGTTACGTAGCGATCGCACATCTGGCAAATTGCGAAAGCTAATGGCTAAACCCACCAGACCGCCTGCTGCCACAGCACTGCATAGCATTGTCGCCGTCAATAGGGTGGCCCCGCTAATTTGCAGCACATCTTGGATATGCTTAATCAGCTTGGGTTCACCGGTAAACTGCAAAGGAACTCGGGTCTGGCTTTGACGGACAGTATTAAATGCCACAGATACGCTACATCCTTACGGAAATACACGGCAGGCCATAAATTATAAGGGCCACTGCCATTAAAAGATTCAAATTACATCCAAGTTAAACACTAAAGTTTTTGCAAAAAATAACGATAGCTTTAGCTATGGACACAGGTCATATAGAGAAAGCATTACTCTACAATGGGTGCGTTCCCCAGGCACTCGCTGAGTATCCCCATTTGCCCCATGGTATGAGGGAAACGGGAAATAATTTACCCGCCACTATAGTGGATTCCGGTCAGATGTCTAGATAAGTTTGGAAACTTGGGCAATTTTACGGAGCTATCGACGGGTATTTTGACGGGGGTCGCTGCGCGTTAAGGCGTTTTATTCTCG
>CALBPH010000761.1 GCA_937899365.1 uncultured Leptolyngbya sp. | reverse complement strand
CTAGCAGAGCAAGTATTTATAGAACATTAAAAATGTTTCAAATGATTATGAAATAAAGCTTTGAGGTTATTTAGGCTGCTTTTGTCTTCGATTAAGTCTATTATTAAATTCCCAATACTAAGTAATATAATACAATAAATATATTTGGCTGATTCAGTGTTTAAGGAATCTAGACACTTCTTGGTGAATTTCCAACTCTTAAATTAGTGATTGATAGACGTCCTTAAAATGAAGAAAAAATCTTTTGCGAAGACTATTCGTAAGGCAGCTCGTAACAGTAAACGAAAGATGATCGACTTTCGTCAAGGCGAGTCGCCTAATATAGGCCTTATCGCTGCTGTTCGTGGCGGTTCAACCCTCGTTGCAGATATGCTTGCTGCACAGCAAGGTATGTGGTTTTATAGTGAGCCATTTTCACCCCGTCGTAGGGCGTATCTTGGATCACAACTACAGTCATTATCAATAAAGCAGTCTCGTCAAGACTGTCGTTTCTTCGATCTCAATAGGGGACAAAATAGTGAGATGTTGCAATTGATGAGTCAGTTAAACCATGCGGTATTGCCAACAGGAACATCTCGTCGTACATACTTTCCATTAAAATCAGATCGTATTTGTCTTAAAGTACTTCGAGCCTCATGGTTAACTGATACATTTGCCGAACAGGGGATGCAGATTATTTTGGTGATCCGACATCCAGCTGCTCAAGCTTTGTCTGTCATGCGCTTAGGCTGGAAATTTTCCGCAGAAATTTACTTTAAGAAAATCGATTTTTTAGAGAATTTCTTTTCGCAAGAACAAATTATTTTCGGTAACAAAATTTTAACTGAAGGAAGTGCATTTCAAAAAGCTGTTCTCAGCTGGGTATGCGACATCATTTACCCTCTAAAATTTTCTGAGAAGGTATCCTGCCAACTTTTCTATGAACACCTGATCTCTGAGCCAGAGCTTTGTCTTGGGTATCTATCCCAGACACTCAATATTAAAGATACTAAAATTATGGCTCACATTCTGTCCAAGCCTTCTTTTTCATCAAAGCTTTGTACAAAAGACACCATACAGGCTATTAATCTGGGAGACTCACAATTACTTCTAAAGAAGTGGTGTAGTCAACTGAGTGACACTGATTGTAAAGCTGGTCAAGAAATACTTGATTGTTTTGATATAAATTGCTATAGCATGTATGACATTATGCCAAAAATGGACGTAAAGTGAATGCCACACTCTCCACAGCCATAGCGTTGTCGAGTTGGATAGTTTTATGCTTCCGTAGTTCGGTAATGCTGTTAATGCCATATTCAATGCAATAAACATCCTCGGGCCAACGCATCATCATGCGAATAGTCTTATCGTATTTTCTTCCTCGATTAACTTAGTTGGGCTAACGGAAGGCTGCATGCTCTGACACTACCCTGCTCAACTTGAACTTAACAACCTTTCTAAATCAGCTATTGAGCCATGAAAAATAGCTGCCATAAGATAATAAGAGGAGCTGGAATTTTAAGTTTATGCCTTCTTTGTATATCTAGGGAACCGAGACTCTTTGTATTAGGTCATCAAAAGGTACAAGGTTATGCAATTTAAACAGAGTCATCCATAGTAGATTTCACTCTATCGGTTTAATGGCATAATTTTGTTGCCTATAAAACATCTGCTCAGTCTGATTGTTAGTATTTCTTCCTGATTCATAGTGATTCTTTGAGTACATAGGCCAGGGTGGCTCTAACTGCTAACCTCTTATCGGACAAAGGGTACAATTACCAATATTTTTATTATTTTGTCCTGATATTACTTTAATTCAATGCAACCTAAGGAAGCATTAGATCTTGCCTCTGTCCTCAAAAACAGAGCAGATTGTTGTCAAGGTTCTGTTGCTATTTCTTTTTGGAAAGGTCTCGCTAACGCACAGACGAGAACAGAGCCATTTACCTCCTCTGAGCGCTTATCACTATCTTATCAAGCACTGTACCAACATATTGTCACGGTGGTTGGTCAGCTTCGTGCTCTAAATATTCAACATCATGATCGGGTTGCCGTTGCCCTACCCAATGGTCCTGAAGCGGCTACAGCTTTCTTGTCAATTGCTTCCGGCGCAACCTGTGCTCCTTTAAACCCCAATTACCGGGTCAGTGAGTATGAGTTTTATCTCAACGATCTAGAAGCTAAAGCGTTAATCCTACAGCCTGGAGTGGCTGAACCGGCTAGAACCGTTGCAGAAAAACTGGGTATTCCCGTAATTGAGCTATCGCCTAGCCTAGATTCAGCAGCAGGTCTTTTTCAGCTGTCAGTTGAGGTGAATTCAACATCTGCTCCTATTGACTTTAGCCAACCTGACGATACGGCCCTAATTCTTCATACCTCTGGGACCACATCCCGCCCCAAGATGGTCCCACTGACCCATCGTAACCTGTGTATCTCAGCCCATAATGTCAAAGCTGCATTAGCGCTCACTGAGACTGACCGTTGTCTGAATGTGATGCCACTGTTCCATATTCATGGTTTGATTGGCGCTCTTCTGTCATCCATGGTAGCTGGAGCTAGCGTTGTTTGTACCCCTGGTTTTTACGCCCCTCATTTCTTAGGCTGGCTAGAGACATATCAACCTACCTGGTACTCGGCAGTGCCCACGATGCATCAACAGATTCTAGGCCGAGCCTCGTCCCATGAATTTCCAATCAACACGCTGCGTCTAGTGCGCTCATCATCAGCTCCGCTTCCCCCCCAAATCATGGCTGAGCTAGAGCAGGTCTTTGCGGCTCCAGTGATTGAGTCCTACGGTATGACCGAAGCATCTCACCAAATGGCCAGTAATCCTCTACCACCAAAACCACGTAAACCTGGTTCAGTTGGAATTGCGGCTGGTCCCCAAGTCCAAATTATGGATGAGCATGGAACCCTGCTTCCCGCCGGGGATGTTGGTGAGGTGGTGATCCAGGGAGAGAATGTTACCCAGGGCATTA
>CALBPH010000760.1 GCA_937899365.1 uncultured Leptolyngbya sp. | reverse complement strand
GCTGAATGCGCACCCCTCTGCCCTCGAGCCGTTCTAAGGTGACCACAAAGTAGCGGGGGGTGGACAGCCGGCTACTGCCGGCCAGGGCAATAATTGCCACAGCCATAACCGTTAGGTGGGATATCAATAAACGGGTCCTAAGGGGGACTTTAGTCATCTTCAAATCGATATCCCACCCCCACAACGGTTTTTATAAATGTGGGCTGGGTGGGATTGGGTTCTATTTTTTTACGAAGACGGGCAATGTGGGTGTCCACTACCCGCTCATCGCCAAAAAAGTTGTCTCCCCAGAGTTTTTCGATTAGCTGGGGCCGTTGCCAAACGCGCCCAGGATAGCTCAAAAAGGTAGCTAATAGGTCAAACCCTAGCGGTGATAGGACGAGGGTGGCTGGCGCTAGATCTGGCGCTTGATAGCGGGCGGTGCGGCGCTCAAGGTCGAGGGTAAAGTGGGCGGTTTGGTAGGCATGGGCCGTTGCGGTGGCGGGCCCCCGCAAGCTACGCCGCAGCAGCGCTCGAACTCGCGCCACCAGTTCACGGGGGCTAAAGGGCTTGACCATATAGTCATCGGCCCCAGTGGAGAGGCCAATAATCCGATCGAGTTCTTCTCCTTTAGCCGTCAGCATCAATATATAGGGGTCTTTGGCCCCCGGCGACTGCCGAATGCGGGCACACACCTCTAAGCCATCTAATCAGGGCAGCATCAGATCTAGGAAAATCAGGAACGGTTGAAAACTAGGAAAGCGTTTGAGGGCATCGGTCCCGCTGGTGCAAATTTCAGTGGTGAAGTTTTCATTTGTCAGATAAAGCTGAATTAGCTCAGCAATGTCAGCTTCGTCTTCCACAATTAGGACGTTCATCGGTTGTGCTAGTCTCACCAGACCTCTAGGGTACCGTGCCCCGTGGAGCTGACCCTGATATAACCCGATACGACCTGATATGGCCATGAGCGACCCCCGATTCCAGGGGGATTATGACCAGGGGAATTAAACAAAGGGAAAAAGGGCTTGCGTAAACGTAAACAATAGGCCACTATTCAATAGTTTTAATACTTCAGATCCTTGACAAGTCGGGGATGCTGTGGGTATAAACTACGAGCCGCGCCCGTGTACATCCGTTATTGTTGAGCGGTTTATGGGGTCCGCGCTGCCCTGTTGGTTACCTTTTGGAGGCGTAGAGCATGAGTCTAGCGTCGGCGTTCACCCTAAGTCGTCTATCGGCCGATCTGACTTACGATTTGAGTAAAGCGCCGGAGGTACCTCAGGAGATGTCGGTACAGTGTGCCGTTAGCCGGGGCAAGATGATGGTGCTGTTAGAAAGCCCCTATGCGGAAACGGTGCCTGAAAGCTATGTGTTTGCCCAGGTGGAAAGCTCCATTCGCCATCGCTTAGAGATTGATGGGCTACCGGTAGAAGCAGAGCACCTGGGGACCAATGGTGAACCCATTGCCATTAAGGTTTATTTGAAGCAACAGTCGGCGGCAAAACCCAGTGCGGTGCATCGGTTTAACTGGCTGTTGCAGGATAGCTCGGGGCCGAGTTTGTTGGAGGATGAGCAGCTGGACGATCAGCTGTATGAGCCCTTGTTAACCCAGCAGCCAGAGCTGGCACCTAGCAGTTTGTTTGGGGCTATTGAAGAAGAGGATGAAGCCACCGGAGATCTCTCAGAGGATGAGTTTATTTCTGGTGAAGAATTTTTATCCCATGAGGAATTTTTGTTTAGTGGCGAGCTGCCCCTAAGTGGTGAGTCTGGGGCTAACCCCCAGTTTGACTCTCAAGAGCTTGATTCTCAAGGGCTGGACGCTCAGTTCGATCTGCCCACGGTTGATCAGGCTACGGCGGATGATCAGCTGGATTTGGATGGTCTTTATGGTGAGGCATCGACAGAAGCAGCCCCGCAGGCAGGAGTGGGGACTCACCGTCCGGCGGTGAGTCCGGGGTTGGCGGCCTTGGGTCTGGGGGTGGCGGTTGTGTTTGGCAGTTTGGGGTATGGTCTGAGTCGACCCTGTGTGATGGGACAGTGCGATCGCATCCAGCAGGCCCAGGCCTTGGGTGACGCCGCCCTGATTGCCCTACAAGATCAGCCCAGCCCCCAAACCGTGGTGGACATGGGTCAACAGCTCTATACCGCCGTCGATACCCTACAGCCCATTCCTCCCTGGTCTCGCCATCGTACCCGCGCCCAGGAACTACAGGCCGACTACCAGGGAGAAGCCGACCTGCTCAATGCGGTGGTAGCGGCCCAGGAAAATGCCATGGTGGCCGCCAACGAGAGTCAGAACCCACCCCACCCCATTGCCCATTGGGAGAAAATTGCTGGGCGCTGGCAAGAGACCATTAGCCAGCTTGAAGAGATTCCGGCAGGAAGCCCTATCCATGGAGCTTTTGTTGCCCCAAAACTTCAAGAATATCGCGGTAATCTAGCCGCCATTCAAAAGCGGGTGGTGGCCGAACAAAACGCCGAAGAAAACCTCAACCAAGCGCAGCTCACCGCCTCTCTGGCAAAGGATCAAGCAGAAGTCGCCAATACCCTTTCGGCTTGGAAAACGGCCCTTACCTCATGGGATCAGGCCGTCAAACAGCTGAACCAAATTCCCAGTGGCACCATGGCCTATGGTGAAACCCGTAAGCTGTTACCTAAGTTTGAAACTGAGCTTAGCGACGTCCGCACCCGCTATCAGCGGGAACAGGCCGCCGATCAGTTTTAT
>CALBPH010000759.1 GCA_937899365.1 uncultured Leptolyngbya sp. | reverse complement strand
ACATTTTTGACCGACTCCAGGCGTTCTTGTAAATTTTCTGAGACCTGACTGAGAAAACCAATGTCCAGTCCGTTGCCGCTTAGCGCCAGGGTAAGTACTGGCGTATCTTGTTGGGACAGTTGCTCAAAATTTGGTTTTTCGCGTCCGGTGGATTCTTCAGGCAGCTCTGACTCGGCGTCGTCTATTTTACCCCGGAGTTCTTGTATGGATTCAGCAACCGGGGCCTCTGCCTTAAAGGCAACATTGATAATCGAAAAGGAATTAAAGGTGGCGCTGGTAAAGTCATCCAGCCCTTGAAGACTTTTGATTTCTTCTTCCAGCTTGTCAGTAACCTGGTTTTCAATGGTTTCTGCATCGGTGACACCCCAAGTTGTCGTAATCATGGCCCGAGCAATTTTAATTTCAGGATCTCCCTCCTTCACCATGGAGAAATACCCCATGAGTCCCCCCATCAGCAGCATAAAGCAAAGGAGAATGGCAAAGATTTGACGGGTAAAAAAGAACTCCATCCATCCAGGGACGGGTTTTATTGGTCTATTGGCACCTGGTTTAACATCGGCCACGTTGCCTGACGCAACGCTCGATGGTGGCAACTCTTGAGATTTCACTGGACGTCCTCCTGATTAATAATTTCAACAGGAGTACCATCCACTAAACGGTTCTGACCATCGGTAACCACCAGTTCACCGGGCTCAACTCCAGCTAAAATCTCTATGCCAGCCAGACCTTCTATCCCTGGGGTAACTTGTCGTTGCTGCACAGTGCCGTCGGCCTGATTAACAACAAATGCAAAGAAGTCTTGCCCCCTGGCAAGCACCGACCCTAGGGGTAAAAGGGCGGCATCCTGCTTGGCCTCTGTTTCAATCCACACATAGGCTCGAGCGCCCACTTTCAGATTGCGCACTTGCTGAAAATCTCGAATAACAATCTTGGTACCGCGACTGCCTGGTGTCTGAGATGGACTAATGGCAAAGACGCGCCCTTCACTACCCCGCTGCTTGGCAATTTCCAGCAGATTCTGCTGGCTGGCTCCACTGGCTTGGGCTGCACTCACAGCTTCTTCTAAAACTACATAGGCCCGATGACCAGAGCGGACCGCATTGGCATCATCGGCCTGGATTTCCAACTCCACTTCATAGGTGGACGGATCGACAACAACAATGGGAGCTGTTTCAATCAGGTCTTGGGACGTGTTTGTATTGAGATACTGGGAACTCCAATACTCACCTTCTTGAATATTGATGTAGGCAATCACCCCATCAATGGGAGACATCAGCTGAGTATCTTCCAAATCCACGGCCGTGCTAGTCCGACGGGCCTGGGCCGATTGAATAGAAGACTCGGCTACACGTACATTATCTTCAGCGGAGGTGATTGTTTGCTGCGCAATTTTGAAAGCTGCCTGAGCCTGATCGACACGATTCCGATAAACATCCCGTGAGCTAGCTGATACGGCTCCTTGTTCGAATAATGATTGATAGCGCCGGTATTCGGTTTGGGCTAGGGCTAAGTCAGATTCAGCCTTGGCTAGCTCAGCCTTAGCTTGAAGGACTGAAGCCTGTGACTGATCGCGTTCGTTAATAGCGACCTGGATATCAGCTTCCGATGTCACCATACTGGATGTTTGGCGGCGATCATCTACTGTGGCCAACAGCTGACCACGGGAAACAAAGTCTCCTTCTTTGAGGGCAACGCCGTTATTTTTTGCCACATAGGTAATGTCGCCGTCGGCGTAGAAGTTCAAAACCCGTAGCTGGACCGGCAGCGAAATTCCTTCATCAAAGACCCAAGCTTGGGCCAGACTTTTTTTCGCATAGGTGACTCGTACAGGCAGCCGCGTTGGTCTGGTTTCAACTGTTTCAGGAGAGGATGGCTGTTGCAACCCGTGATAAATTTTCCAACTGGTAAAGCCAGCCAGGACCAACATGGCCAGGGTAATGACTGGCCAAAGGGGCTTTTTTAGTATCCGTGCGGCAGGTTTGGCAGGTGAAGCGGTTTCCAGATTGGGCTGTTCTACCTCAGGAGGCTGAATTTCTTGCATAAGTCCCAAACTCTGGGAATATGGCTGAGACTTAGGGTTTTCATCATTCATGGAATTGGTGTGATGTCAACGGCAAGTGCAGATGAAGGGGCGTCATCTGTTTGGCTGGTTCCACCATAGTGAGATGGGCGTCTCCAAAGCGTCTCAGGGCGTCTGCAGAGCGTCTAACCCTTGTTATGTGCTCATTTCAGTGGGATGCACGCTATCGAAAATGTCTGGCTCAGTAGCGTTATGGCTATGGCCAGAAACGCTGGCCATGGGGGACAGCGTGCGATAGCGCCAGCACTGACTTGTCAGTTCGTAAACCAAACGAAAAAGCCATGGGAAATGGAGAACCATCTCACCACAGCTGCACTAAGGCACCAACATCTAAAGAACTATCCCTAGGCAAAATTAAGCACGAAGAGCTGACCAGAGCAAATTGCCATCGGTTCCCACCATTATGTGTTTTCTCCGTCTGACTGTGGTTCATGACCTGGCTTCTGTAACAATGACTGAATCAGAAAAATCAATGGAAATCCAACCACCAAGGTCGTTTACGCGCCATTTGGAGCCAATAGAACCTTACCGCTCCGCTCCCCAGCCATTGCATAAGTGACGGCCTCTGTAATCTCATCAAGGGAGAATTGTCTTTCGATCGGTGCATGCAATATGCCTGCGGCCACCGCCATGGTTAATTCACCATAAACCTTCGTTTGCTCTTCTTTGCTGGTTTCTAATATCCAGGGTAACAACCAGAAGCCTCGCACACGCACATCACGAAAAAGGATTGGGTCAATTCCTATGGACGCTGGTTTTGCCGACATGCCACCGTACAAGACTAATGTCCCAGCATCTTCCAAGGTTTCTGCTAGGCGGCCAGCGGTGTCGCCCGCCACGGCGTCAAGGGCTAGCTTCATTTCTTTGCCAGTTGCTTCACGCACCTGTTCAGCCAGATCTGCTCCGTCCACTAAAACCACATTTGCACCGGCTTGCTTTAGGTCTGCCACCGCACTCTCGCGGCGTACAACACAAACAAGATTAATCCCTCGCGCTTTTGCTAACTGCACAATATAGCTGCCTACTCCTGAGTTGGCAGCAGATAGTATTACCCAGTCTCCTGGGTTGAGTTCTACAAACTCAGTCAGTAGCAAATATGCGGTGGCTGGGTTCACCCGGAGCATAGACAGCTGATCTAGATCGCCTTCTGGTAAAGGCACCAGTTGATCGATAGCGCCTATCATTTCCGTGGCCCAGGTACCCACCGAAGGCAACAGTACCAGCTGCCCTTCTTCAATGCCGTTGCCATTGACTTCAACTACTCGACCCAGTCCTTCAAGACCAGCGATCGCTGGAAGCTCAGGTTTTACCCCATACTGACCTGCAATTTGGGCCACATCGGATGGATTAATGGGAGCCCTAAGTACCTTAATTCGTGCCTGTCCTGCGGCCAGCACAAAAGTATCGCTTTCTATTACCTCCAGCACCTCTGGCGGATTGCCAAAGTTGCGATATAAAACCTGTTTCATGATGGTTGTTCCTAATAAATTGTTAGTATTCTGCTTCTGAAGAGATTGTTATGAAGGTTGAGATCGTGACGAATGCAGCCCAGGAATATCCCAAGCTTCCTTGATCTGTTGATCTACCATTCTCCAGACAACAACAGAATCTATTTCAAAAGAGCTGCCGTCGAGGGTCATATTTGGGCAGGCATGCACCACTACAAATTCATTTCCCACAGCATGGGTGTGCTGAATTCGAACATTAAAGGTATTGTCGGTCAGCCCACCTAATTTTCTAAAAAACTCTTGTAATCCTTCAATGCCTTGATAATCACCGTGAACCTGTGGAAGCTGAGGATTAATATAATGCCAGACAAAATCATCGGCAAAGGATTCTTTCATTTCACCTAATTTATCCGGTATTAGGGCGGGCAATTTTTCAAGAAGAGAAATGTTAGCCTGTGCAGTACTCATCGTTATTGTGTCCTATGTTGAATGGTTTTATATTAATGAAGTAGACGTCTCCAGACCGTCTCCAGACCGTCTCGTGCAGTGGAATCTGCCGTAGTGTGTGTTTCGAACTGCCGGAATAACTGGACAGTTTGTATGAGATAGATTCTTAAAAGAGCACGACTCTCTCCTGCTAAGAAATACTCGATGGAAAATTTAGCAGGACTTTATTCACCTGCTCGGGCGCTTCTTGCTGAATCCAATG
>CALBPH010000758.1 GCA_937899365.1 uncultured Leptolyngbya sp. | reverse complement strand
ACCAGCAGTATCCTGGCAATGCTGAGTGACTCCCTGGGCAAAGCGGACAGGCTGACGTAAATGCTGCACCCAGTAGTCAGGATCTATCGCCTGGTCTGTGGTTATCCAGGTGCCGGTGAGATTAGATAGATAGGGGATTTGGGGAGGCTGCAGATGGACCTGCTGACAGCGCTGGCGGAAGGGCTCCAAAATGGGGTCCATCATGGGGGAATGGAACGCGTGGGATGTGTGCAGACGCTGGCTCTCGATAGATTGGCTGGCTAAATGTTGTTCTAATGCATCAATGGCTTTGGTAGGACCTGACACGACGCAGCGGTTTGGTTCATTGAGGACTGCGATCTCAATTTCCCCAAACGTCTCATTGCCAGCTAGCAAGTTCTCTACCTGCTCCACTGGCAGCGGCACCGACAGCATTGACCCTGTTGGTAGCTGCTGCATCAGCCGTCCCCGTGCTGCTACCAACGCCAGACCATCTTCCAGGCTAAACACTCCCGCTAAACAGGCCGCCACATATTCTCCGATGCTATGGCCTAACATGGCCCCAGGCTGCACGCCCCAGGAAAGCCATAATTGGGCTAAAGCATATTCAATAACAAATAATGCCGGCTGGGCAATGGCCGTTTGTTTGAGTTGTTCTGTAGCGGTAGCTTGTGCGTCAGGCTGGGGGTAGAGCAGCTGGCGTAGGTCTAAATCAAGCAGGGGCTGCAGCTGTTCTGCACAATAGTCCACCTTTTGACGAAAGACAGGTTCCGACTGGTAAAGGTCTAACCCCATGTTTACATGCTGGGCTCCCTGGCCAGGAAACAGAAACGCAACAGAACGCGCATCAGTATCAGCTGCAGTCAAGCACTGAGATGGATCGCCTAACGCCGCTATCGCCTGGTCACGGTCCTGACACACCACCAGACGACGATGGGCAAATTCCTGACGTCCACAGCTCAGGGTATAGGCCACATCCGCCAGGTTGAGGGTGGACTGTTGATGCAAATGGTCCACCAGGTTTGCTGTTGCGGTATCGAGGGCGGAGGCTGTCCTCGCCGATAGGAGCAATGGCTGCCAGGGGCGACTAGGGCCAGAAGGAGACCGCTGGGGGGCTTCCTCCAAAATGACATGGGCGTTAGTTCCACCGATGCCAAAGGAACTGACTCCGGCCCGTCTGGGTTGATGCTCTGTCTGGGGCCAGTCTTTTAAGTCTGTATTGACGTAGAAAGGGCTGTTCTCTAAGCCAGTTTTAGGGTTGGGAGACTCAAAGTTAAGGCTAGGTGGGAGTAACTGATGGTTAAGGGAAAGAGACGCTTTAATCAGACCTGTTACACCTGCAGCGGCATCCAGATGTCCCACATTGGTTTTGAGGGAGCCAATGGCGCAGGATTGTTGTTGAGTTGATTGTTGTGGATCTGAGTCTTGTTGAAAGGCACGATTTAGGGCCGCAATTTCAATCGGATCTCCCAAGGGGGTGCCAGTGCCATGGGTTTCAATGTAGCCAATACTCTCCGGTTCAACGTTAGCCACCGCCAAGGCGTCTTCAATGACGGCTGCCTGACCGTCATTGGCTGGTGCCGTGTATCCCACTTTACGAGAGCCGTCGTTGTTAATGGCAGACCCTTTGATCACGGCATAACAGTGGTCACCGTCTGCGATCGCATCTTCCAAACGCTTTAGCATTACGACAGCCACACCGCTACCGCCGATGGTCCCCCCTGCCTTGGCATCAAAGGCACGACAGTGGCCATCGGGGGACAGAATCATCCCCTCCTGGTAAAGGTAGCCGCTGGTGTGGGGAATACGAATTGAGGAGCCTCCGGTCAATACCATGTCCGTCTCACCGTTGATCAGACTCTGACAGGCTAGATGGACGGCCACCAGGGAGGTGGAACAGGCCGTTTGCACATTAAAGGCTGCTCCAGTCAGATTTAGCTTATAGGCCACCCGTGTGGGCAAAAAGTCCTTATCGCTGGCCAGCACCATGCGGTAATTGCCCAGGGATGCCAGCAAATCTCGACGGTGGATAAGATTGTTGAGTAGGTATCCATTAATGCCCAGACCTGCATAAACACCGATGGCCCCTGGATAGCGCTGGGGGTCGTAGCCTGCTTGTTCTAGCGCCTCCCACGCACATTCTAAAAATAATCGTTGCTGAGGATCTAGAATTTCTGCTTCCTTGGGGCTGATGTCAAAGAAATCTGCATCGAATCGGTCGATATTATCTAGAACGGGATTTGCTTTGACATAGTCTGGATTTTTTAGCAGTGCGGGATCTACCCCCGCTTTGAGCAGTTCATCGTCTGAGAAGACTGAAACCGATTCCACCCCATTTTTGAGGTTTTGCCAGAACTGATCCACATTTTGGGCATCGGGAAAACGGCCTGACATGGACACAATGGCAATGTCAGGGCGGTTTGCAGTATCGGCCTGACGGCGTTTGCGATCGCGCGTTGGTTTGGCCCGAGTGGCCCGAGTATAACGCGTGAGAAAACCACTTAGCTCTTTAATGGTGGGGTACCCAAAGAGTTCTACGATGGGTATCTTAATTTTGAGCTGTTCCTGTAGGGCAGCGTGGGCCTGCACTAGGAGCAAAGAGTTGCCCCCCAGGTCAAAAAAGTTATTGTTAATGCCCACATTTTCCACCTGTAAAACAGATTCCCAGATGGAAACCAGCGTTTTTTCAATGGTGTTGTTGGGTTTAACATATGGCGTCTGGCCAGTGATGACGTTTGAATCAACGACTGGCAGGGCCTTGCGGTCGACCTTACCATTGGGGGTGAGGGGTAAGGTTTACAGGGGCACTATCCAACCTGGCACCATGTAGTCGGGCAGCGCTTGCTTCAGCTGTTGACGAATCTCATCAACGGCTAAATCTTGATCGCCAACAATATAGGCAATCAAACGCGGTTGTCCAGGAGTATCTTCACGGGCCACCACTACACAGTCTTTCACCTGCTGCTGACGGCTGAGTACCGATTCAATCTCTCCTAGTTCAATACGAAACCCTCGCAGTTTAACCTGGAAATCGATCCGACCGAGAAACTCAATCTCACCGTTGGCTAAATAGCGCACCCGGTCTCCAGTCTTATACAAACGTCCTGGACCAAAGGGATTGGCAATAAATTTTTGTTCCGTTAGCTCGGGGCGATTGAGATACCCTCTAGCTAGACCAACACCGCCAATGTGCAGTTCCCCTGGCACGCCAATGGGAACCGGCTGGAGCTTTGAATCTAAAATATAGGTGTGCACATTATTTAGAGGGCCACCAATGGTTAACTGTTGAGACTGACCGTCCAACTGAGCCAGAGTAGAGCAGACCGTAGCCTCGGTCGGGCCATAGGCATTCCAAAACTGGCAGTAAGGGGACCATTGATGGGCTAGCTCCAAAGAGCAGGCTTCACCACCCACAATCATGTGCTGCAGTGCCGACAAACGTTCCGCTTTGAGAAAGGGCAACACCGAAGGGGGCAAAAGTACGTGGGAAATCTTATGGGTGATAAAGGTTCGTTCTAGATTCTCCCCAGGAATTAGATCGGTGGATGTGGCTAAAACTAGGGTGGCACCGGATGTCAGTGCCATAAATATCGCCCAAATTGAAGCAGCAAAGCTGGGTGATGAAAATTGCAGCACCCGACTGCCGACGCCCGCCTTAAAGCATCGCTGTTGGACAGCGGTCAGATTGCACAGACCTCTGTGGGTATTTAGCACACCCTTGGGTTTCCCGGTGGAACCGGATGTATAGATAACGTAGGCTAAATTCTCAGCGGTGACATCCACCGGATTGGGCGAGGGGTGAGACTGATCTGTGAATGCTTTATCTAGGCAAATAACCTCGGCATCTATAGCTGGCAGACTCTCCAGGAGATGGGTTTGGGTTAGTAAAACACCCACCTGTGAATCCTGAAGCATAAATTGCAATCGCTCTTTCGGATACTTGGGGTCTAAGGGGACGTAGGCACCTCCCACCTTGAGAATGGCGAGAATGGCAATTACCCTGTCCATGGACCTGGAGACGCAGACACCGACTAATGTCTCCAGGCTTACACCTTGTTGCTGTAGTGTGTGCGCTAGCTGATTGGCTGTTAGATTTAAGTCTCGATAGCTGAGTTGTTCTGATCCAAGAATGAGGGCGCTCGCATCTGGTGTTTTTTCTGCTTGAGCTTCAAATAATTTATGGGCAGCTTGATGATGGGGATAATCCGCCGGGGTATTATTCCACTCTTGCATTAGCTGCTGCTCCTGAGCCGTCAGC
>CALBPH010000757.1 GCA_937899365.1 uncultured Leptolyngbya sp. | reverse complement strand
TCTGATTTGGCTCGATAGGCGTTGCTACTATTGTTTTACGCCCCGTAGCCGCTGCCCATTGTCAGCTGTGCTGTGTAACTAAATATCCTTGGGGCTGGCCTACGTATAACGTTAGGCCAGCTTTTTATTAGGCCAGCTTTTTATATTGGGTGTTGCTGAGCCTCGGGATGATTTTATCTGCAAGATCTTGTCAAATAGCCTGTCTAACCGATCGGTTCATCCTCTAAATCAGCAACAGCTTATAGTTTTGTGCCCATGGTTTGCAACATCAGTGAGCGCTAAAAAGGATCTAGCAACACCCATCGACGAAAATCCCCCCACGGCACGCCCTGCCAACGTCAAAGTTCCAGATGTAGCAGTCAGGGCTGCACCTTTTATGCAAAAAGCAAATCAAGCCATGCGCTAAAAGGATTGATTTAAAGAAACGGTATCAAATAACACTTTTTCCACTGTGACTCATCGATACTGTAACTCTATGGTAATCACGCCTATTGTTATTCTCTCAATCGTTATCGAAAAAACAGTTTTCATCAGCCTGTTTTGTTGATGATTTTTTGGTTGTCGAAATCGATTGAATGAATTCTTAGCCGTCATTTCACCATTGATCTGTTGTGATACTTTTGCCATGAATTCGCATTGATTCATGGCGCTGGCGATTCTGTTCTACAAAAGCGACGCCTCAATGTCTTCCTGGGTGAAGATGTTAGAAAGTATCTAAGAATGTTTGTCTGTTTATGGGAATAGCATAAATGCTAGGAGAGTTGTTTACTAAGGCCACTCAGGGCAGGTATAGGATCTTGCACCTAACCTGGTTTGCCTTTTTCCTGTCGTTTGTGGTGTGGTTTAACTATCCACCCTTCAAGACGACTATTGTTCAAGAGTTTGGTTTGACCCCCGCTCAGGCCGGTACCATTGGTCTCTGTAACGTTGCCCTAACGGTTCCTGCCCGAATTATCATTGGTATGCTGCTGGACCGCTACGGTCCTCGTTTAACCTATTCGCTGTTGCTCATCTATGCAGCGATCCCCTGTCTTATCTTTGCCTCTGCGCAGAGCTTTAACCAGCTGGTTGTTGGTCGTCTGCTCATGGGTATTGTGGGTGCAGGTTTTGTTATCGGTATCCGGATGACGGCTGAGTGGTTCCCCCCTAAAGAGGTGGGTACTGCCGAAGGTATTTATGGTGGCTGGGGTAACTTTGGTTCTGCATTTTCTGCCTTTACCATGGTTATCTTTGGTGTTGCCCTAACCTTCTTGCCCGGCGGCTTTAACTTTGGTGAGCCCGAGACGTTCAAGATCCTTTTCTTCCCCGCGTTTGAAACACCAGTCTTGAACTGGAGAATGGCCATTGCTGGTAGTGGTATTATTGCTGCCCTTTATGGCATGTTCTACTACTTCAATGTTACTGATACGCCTCCTGGTAAAGTTTATCAGCGTCCGAAGAGTTCTCGCGGTCTAGAAGTGACGACTAAGCGTGACTTCTGGTTCTTAATGCTGATGAATGTTCCCCTCACCGTCATTCTGATGGTGCTTGCATGGCGCTTGAAGCGGGTTGAATTTTTGTCGGCGGGTGGAATGTATGTTGCTTGGTTAGCCTTGTTAGGGTTGTATTTATTCCAGGCTTACAACTGTTGGAGTGTTAACAAAGACCTGTTGTCGGGTGCAAAGGTTTATTCCGCGGAAGACCGCTATCGCTTTAAGCAGGTGGCGATCATGGAGCTGACCTACATTGTCAACTTTGGTTCTGAACTAGCAGTGGTAACCATTCTGCCTGCATTCTTTGAGGGTACCTTTGGTCTTGACAAAGCAACTGCCGGTATCATCGCATCTAGCTATGCGTTTATGAACCTGGTGTCTCGTCCTGGTGGCGGTATCATCTCCGATAAGATGGGTAGCCGTAAGTGGACCATGGTGATTCTAACCGGTGGTATGGGTATCGGCTATTTGCTGATGAGTACTGTTAACAGTAACTGGCCTTTGCCTCTGGCTGTGCTCTTGACCATGGCTTGCTCCTTCTTTGTACAGTCCTCTGAAGGATCCACATTTGCGATTGTGCCGTTGATTAAGCGTCGGGTTACAGGTCAGATTGCCGGTAACGTCGGTGCCTATGGAAACGTGGGTGCAGTCGCTTACCTAACCACTCGCCTGTTGCTGGTGGATGTAGCAACGGCATCAGCTGGCGGTGGTGCTCCCAACATGGCTTGGGTGAATGCTAGCTTCTTCCAGGTATTAGGAATTGGTGGATTGGTTGTTGCCTTCCTCTGTGTGTTCTTCTTAGATGAGCCCAAAGATTCCTTTGCTGAAGCTCATGAAGGGGAAGAAGAGGTTTCCATGCCTGATGCTTCCTACGCTAGCTAGGGACATTATCCCGTTTGCTTAAGCAGACAAAAAAGTGCTTACTAATTTTTGACCTATGGCATTTGTCAGCAAACAAACTGAGCCATGTTGTATCTCACTGATTAGTTAAGGCATCTATGTCAACTCAACAGATTGGGGAGCGTTGATCGCTCCCCTTTTCTGTCTAAATGGGACAATTCATAAAGCTTATCTTTGGTATTAAGTAGTTCTGACGTGTGTACTTGTACTATGATCCTCACAACGCGGTAGTCAAAAAATCTCTACACCCAGTGGCATGACAGTAACCATGGGCCATTATTGATAAAAATAAATGCTTCAGAAAACTGTTGTCGTTGCTAACCCGAAGAATGAACCAATCTGAAAGTAACGCTTAGCCAGTCTCTTACAAGTAGGGTCGTTCTAGGAACCAGCAACGTAAAACTGTTTATATTTTCAAACCCTATAAAACCGACTTTCTGTGGATGGAGAATTGACCTATGGCCGATGCAGCAAAAACACTTTGTCCTTACTGTGGCGTTGGATGCGGTCTGGAAGTATTGCCTCCCGCCCAACCGGGTCGAGCGGTAAACCGTGATGGACAGGGCAATCCAGTATGGCAGGCTAGGGGCGATCGCAACCATCCATCGAGCAAAGGGCAGGTATGCATTAAGGGGGCAACCATTGGAGACTCCCTCGACAAGGGTCGGTTACTGTATCCAATGATGAGAGAATCCCTTGACCAGCCACTACAGCGGGTATCTTGGGAACAGGCCTTTGATCGAATTGTCCAGGAAATTCGTAAAACTATAGCAAAAATGGGCCCTGAAGCCATTGCCATGTATGGGTCAGGTCAGTTTCAAACAGAAGACTACTACACGGCACAAAAGTTGTTGAAGGGGTGTTTGGGCACCAACAACTTTGATGCAAATTCACGGCTGTGTATGTCGTCAGCGGTAGCGGGCTATATCCAGAGTTTTGGGTCGGACGGCCCCCCCTGCTGTTATGACGATTTGGAACAAACCGACTGTGCCTTTTTAATTGGCACAAACACAGCGGACTGTCATCCAATTGTGTTTAATCGCCTGAAGAAATACCACAAGAAAAACCGCAAGGTGAAAATGATTGTGGTGGACCCGCGCCGTACGGATACCGCCAAGGTGGCGGATTTGCATTTAGCGATTAAACCTGGCACAGACATTGCCCTTCTCAATGGCATTGCCCATCTGCTGCTCAAGCATGGCTGGATTGATCCTGGGTTTATTGATTCCTGTACCGATGGCTTTAGTGACTATGCCCAGGTGGTCAAAAGCTATCCGCCAGAGCGGGTGACTGAAATATGTGGGATTACCCTAAGCGAACTGACAAAAGCAGCGGCATGGTGGGGAAAATCAAAGCGAGTTCTCTCGTTGTGGTCCATGGGGGTGAACCAATCTACAGAGGGAACGGCTAAGTGTCGGACCATCATCAATCTGCACCTGATGACGGGCAACGTGGGTAAACCTGGAGCGGGACCTTTTTCATTAACGGGACAGCCCAATGCCATGGGGGGACGAGAAGCAGGTGGGTTGGCTCACATTTTGCCAGGGTATCGACTGGTGAAAAACCCAGAGCATCGGCAAACGGTTGAAACCATATGGAAGGTACCGGAAGGGAGCATTTCGCCCACACCGGGGCTAGCCGCCTGGGACATGATGGAGGCTCTGGAACATGGTGACCTGGGTGTCTTTTGGGTGGCGGCCACTAACCCAGCGGTGAGTATGCCCGATATTAAACGCACCCAGGCAGCCCTAAGGAAGTCTCCTTTTACTATTTGTCAGGATGCTTATTACCCAACAGATACGGCGGCTTTTGCCCTTGTGGTGTTACGAGCTACCCATTTGGGGGAGAAAGCGGGGGCGATG
>CALBPH010000756.1 GCA_937899365.1 uncultured Leptolyngbya sp. | reverse complement strand
CGGGCGTTGCTGCTCCCCGGTATGAATTTATCTGGCAAACATGGGCTTATTGCACATCTCACAGATCGGTTCATCCCCCAAATCAGCAACGGCAATCGCGATGGCACCACAAAGACTTTATTGAACTTATTGAGATTTTTATCCGTATCTACAGAGGTAAATGGGGAATTGATTGAATAGACATGCAATCGGCGTTGCTGTGCGTTTGGCAATGCTACGGAGTGAACACGTTATATGGATCGTGATCGGATCATTGAGGCTTACATTCAACGGATGCTTGCCTGGGAAAAACCGTTGAATCAAGACACCGTGGTGACGATCTCAAAGGAAGTGGGGATTACCCCAGCGGAAATGCATGCGATTAAGCGACAGGCTAAAACGCACTTTATCCGGGGCAATAGCTATGTCAAAGCTGACTATATCGACAAGGCCATTGATGAGCTGGTCCAGGCTGTATCCTTTGACCCGCTTAACTTAGACATTCTCCATGCCTTAGCTAATGCCTATAATCAGCGTTACAACCGGGCAGAGGATCCAGCTGACAAGCAGCAGGCGCTGCTGGTGGCTCAACGCTGTCTGACCCTCAAGCCCATTGATAAAGAAGCCCAGGTTTTAATTAGTTTTCTAGAGCACACGGCGGAAAATACCCAGGAAAAGTTATCCCAGTGGACCCGGCAAAAGCTAGCCGTTTTGGCTGGGGGGCTGGCCACCGTTGGCATAGGCATTGTGGTGGTCAGTCGTCTGCCGGTATTTTCAGCATCCCCAGCCCTGCTAGGACCGGCACCGGGCACCATTGTCCCTGGGTCTGCCATTTATGACACCGATAGTACGGATGGCACAGATGAAGCGGACCAGGGACCCAATGCCGCCGCTGCCGCTAGGGCCGCGGCTTTTGACCTGGTGTCGGATGTGGATGTACCGGTAATTTTTGATCATCCCGGTTTAGTCCTCGAAGCTCGCCTATCGGAGCTGGGTGACTATGAGGATGAGGTGTATTATCAGCTCCAGGGGGTGTTCATTAACGCCAGCGATCAGGAATTTCGCAAACTGTTGCTCAATGTAGAATTTTTGGACCGCAGTGACGTTGCGATCGCAACCAAGGGCAACCAAGCCATCGGGCCTAGGGATGCCAGCCTGCGCCCCGGCGATACCCACGCCTTTAGCCTGATCCAAAAAATCAACTCAGATCTGGTCACCGTTCGCCTCAGTGTGACCGACATTGAGCAATCCATCGCCCGTAAGACCTACGTTCCCCCCACCCCGATCAACTACAGCTGGGATGCTCTAGAGCCAGAAACCATTAGCTTTGAACTCGCTAGCCGCAGCGAAACATTTGGGGTGGCCGGCACAGCGGCAACAGCTCCCCCCCCTGAGGCTGGCTCGGATAGCGACAAGAAGCCCGGCGAATCTGACGCCGCTGACAAGAAGCCCAGCCAGTCTGGTCCCGCCACCTTTAATGCCGAATGGGTGATTATCAACACCAGCGATTACCCCATTCAGGAACTGACACTCAAGGCCGACTTTTACGACGCCAACAGTCAGCGATTACAGGGCGAAGAGGTGATTGTCATCGACAATAATGATGCGCCGCTGCTGCCCGGTGAAACCCGGCCGTTTCGCGTCATTAAGCCCGTTGCCAGCGGCTATGAACGCTATAAGGTGTCAGTGCTAGCAGCCGAATAGGCCAGACCAACCAAACCCGGCTCCAAACCCGACTAACCAACGCCGAGCGATCCGCAGTAGTCTAGGGCATTGCTCTGCCCTATTACCTTACCGGTGGCCTAGTCGCGACTTGATTTGTATTGCTATCGTGGTAAGGGGACATGAACGACAACAGTCAATGGAGTTTCCCATGGGGCGCGATCTCATCATCGAAACCTATATTCAACGGCTGAGCGAGTGGGAAGAACCGCCTACGGCCGAACGTCTCAATGCCCTAGCCCAGGAAATCGGTCTAGACTCGGACGACATTGCCACCGTCCAGCAAAAGGCCCAGGAGCATTTTGAACAGGGGCGTCACCATTTGGACGCGGACCGTCTGGATGACGCCATTGACGAACTGACCCAGGCAACGGCGTTGGACCCACTGAATCTGGAGAGTCTTCAAACCCTTACCTATGCCTACGATCAGCGCTATGGCAAACAAAAAGACATAGCGGATAAACAACGGGCCTTTGCCCTGGCCAACCGCTGTCAGGCTATGAGCCCTGGCCATGAAAGCCCCGTTATTTTAATTAGTTCTTTAGAACACGACATTGACAATCGTCAAAAATGGGTCTGGCTAGTTCTGCCGATTTTATTGGTGGGCCTGGCCTTTAAACCATTGATGGACATGTTCACCACCCGCTCAGCGGTGGAGCAGATATCCCAAGATACTGACCGCGCCACGGACCTGTCCAACCCGCTGTCCGACCCTAGTGCCAACAACCCGGTCTCCGGCTCTGCCCCGTCTGCATCAGACCCTGAGACACCTAATCTAGACGTATCGGTCAACGCCGATATTCCCGTCGGCTTCGACCAGCCCGGTTTAACCCTAGACCTCCGTCAATCCAGGTTAGAAAACTACGAAGATGCGTCCTACTACACGCTTCAAGCGGTGTTGCACAACACCAGCGATCAGGAAATAAACGCCCTACAGCTACAGGTGGAGTATTTAGACAGCAATGGGGAGGAGTACGAAAGCGAAAGCACAGACGCCATCGCCGACGCTAACGACACCGTGCGTCCCGGTGTGCTCAAGCTTGACGAGGTGCCCGCCCCTGACAGTTATCCAGTTGGACTGCTGATTCCCTACGCCTGGGGTTCTCAACAACCGGACCAGCTCAGCTTTGACCTAGTTGCCCGTACCGAAAACGTCAGTAGCTACGACCTTACTGACAGCTCCATTTTTGATGCTCAATGGAACGTCACCAACACGGGCGACAGCGCCATTCGTCAGCTTAAGCTGCGGGTCAATTTTTACAATCTACAAAACCAGCTCACCCTCAGTGAAGACATCCTCGCCGTCGGCAGCAGCAACGCCCCAATGTTACCCAATGAAATCCGCCCCCTGCGAGTGAGCAAAGCTATTGACAAAGACTACGCGCGGTACGAGGTGATGGTGGTAGAGGCCGAGTAGGCCGCACACGTTTTCGGGACAGTCGGCGTGGGACAGTCAAAGTCTTTAAGCCCATTTCCTCACATAATAAAGAGGTAGCTTTACACGTCGTAAAGTCACACCCCATTTCGACACAATCGACACACTCCACAATGGCCCGAGATCTCCGCGAATTCATCAACCTAGTCGAACAACGTGGCCAACTTCGCCGCATTACAGCCCCGGTCGACCCCGAGCTAGAAATAGCCGAAATCTCTAACCGTATGCTCCAGTGCGGCGGCCCTGCCCTGCTGTTTGAAAACGTTAAGGGCTCCCCTCACCCCGTTGCGGTTAATCTGCTGGGTACGGTGGAGCGCACCTGCTGGTCCATGGGTATGGAACACCCCCAGGAGCTCGAAACCCTGGGTAAAAAACTGGGGATGCTTCAACAGCCCAAACCCCCAAAAAAAATCTCCCAGGCTATCGAATTTGGCAAAGTCCTGTTTGATGTGGTCAAGGCCAAGCCCCAGCGAGATTTGCTGCCGCCGTGCCACCAGGTGGTGCTCAAGGGCGACGATGTGGATCTGACCCAGATTCCCATGATCCAACCCTACCCCCAGGATGGCGGTAAAGTCGTCACCCTGGGGCTGGTGATTACTAAAGACTGTGAAACCGGTATCCCCAACGTGGGGGTATATCGCCTACAGCTGCAAGGCAAAAACACCATGACGGTGCAATGGCTGTCGGTGCGTGGGGGCGCCCGTCATTTGCGCAAGGCGGCGGAAAATGGGAAGAAGCTGGAAATTGCGATCGCAATCGGTGTCCATCCTCTGATCATCATGGCTGCCGCCACCCCCATCCCCGTGGACCTATCGGAATGGCTGTTTGCCGGACTCTACGGCGGCAGCGGTGTGCACCTGGCCAAGTGCAAAACCCTTGATCTAGAAGTGCCCGCCGCCTCAGAATTTGTCCTTGAAGGCACCATTACCCCCGGTGAAGTCGCCACCGACGGTCCCTTTGGCGACCACATGGGCTACTACGGCCCGCTAAACGACAGTGCCCCCCTAGTGCGGTTCCAATGCGTCACCCATCGCAAAAATCCGATTTACCTGACCACGTTTAGCGGACGGCCCCCCAAGGAAGAAGCGATGATCGCCATCGCCCTCAACCGCATCTATACCCCCATCCTGCGGCAGCAAGTGTCGGAGATTGTCGATTTCTTCTTACCCATGGAGGCCCTCAGCTACAAGGCCGCCGTCATTTCCATCAAAAAATCCTACCCAGGTCAGGCCCGCCGCGCCGCCATGGCGTTTTGGACGGCGCTACCCCAGTTCACCTACACCAAGTTTGTCATCGTCGTCGACCACGACATCAATATCCGCGACCCGCGCCAGGTGGTGTGGGCTATGTCTTCCAAGGTGGACCCCAGCCGCGACGTGTTTATCCTGCCGGATATCCCCTTTGACTCCCTGGATTTTGCCTATGAAAAGTTAGTGTTGGGCGGTCGCATGGGGATTGATGCCACTACTAAAATCCCCCCCGAAACCGACCATAAGTGGGGTGACGAACTCAAATCTGACCCCGATGTGGCGGCCATGGTGGAACGTCGTTGGGCCGAATATGGTCTAGGTGATCTAGACATGGGTGAAGCCGACCCCAATTTGTTTGGCTATGATATTCGTTGATTTTGCCGGAGGGTGGGCAGTGTCCGCCTTCCCCAAACAACGTTTTTCACTCGTTAAAGTTAGCTAAGATAAAAAGCATCTTAGTTGAGGTAGCGATGAGCGATCGAACAGCCTTACTAGAGCGCATTACACAAACACCGGGGAAATGTGGTGGACGCCCCTGTATTCGTGGAATGCGCATTCGGGTTGTAGATATTCTGGAAACATTAGCCGACGGCGTAGCGGCTGATGAGATTTTGGAGGACTTTCCAGATTTAGAACCTGCCGATATCCGAGCCTGCCTATTATTTGCGGCCATACGTATTGATTTTCCAAGGCTAGTTGCATGATCTTCTGGCTCAATGCCCAGCTACCACCTCGTATGGCTCGCTGGTTAACGACAACGTTCTCAGTAAATGCGGTAACACTTTATGACTTGAACTTACGAGATGCTCAAGATATCGAGATTT